>NZ_CAUVXG010000020.1:57741-71114 GCF_963555885.1 Protofrankia sp. Cr2 | reverse complement strand
AAGCGCCGGCTGACGGTGTTCACCGGTGTCTCCGGCTCGGGTAAGAGCTCGCTGGTGTTCGGCACGATTGCCGCGGAGTCGCAGCGGCTGATCAACGAGACTTACAGCGCCTTCGTGCAGGGCTTCATGCCGACGCTGGCGCGGCCCGAGGTCGATGTCCTCGAAGGGCTGACGACCGCGATCATCGTCGACCAGCAGCGGATGGGTGCCGACGCCCGCTCCACAGTCGGCACCGCCACCGACGCCAATGCGATGCTGCGCATCCTGTTCAGCCGACTCGGGCAGCCGCACATCGGCTCGCCCAACGCGTTCTCCTTCAACGTCCCCTCGGTCCGAGCGAGCGGTGCGATCACGATCGAACGCGGTGCCGGCAAGACCGTGCGGCAGACCTTCACCCGTACCGGCGGGATGTGTCCGCGCTGCGAGGGCCGGGGCTCGGTCACCGATTTCGACCTGTCGCAGCTGTACGACGACTCCAAGTCGCTCGCCGAGGGTGCGCTCACGATCCCCGGCTACAGCGTCGAGGGCTGGTACGGCCGCATTTTCAGCGGCTGCGGCTTCCTCGACCCGGACAAGCCGATCCGTACGTACACAGCGGCCGAGCTCCACGACCTGCTCCACAAGGAGCCGACCAAGATCAAGGTTGACGGCATCAACCTGACGTATGAGGGTCTGATCCCGAGAATCCAGAAGTCGTTCCTGTCGAAGGATGTCGACGCGCTACAGCCGCACGTCCGCGCTTTCATGGAGCGGGCGGTGACGTTCACCGCCTGCCCCGACTGCGGTGGCACCCGGCTCAGCGAGGCCGCTCGGTCGTCGAAGATCAAGGAAATCAACATCGCCGGCGTCTGCGCGATGCAGATCAGCGACCTGGCCGTTTGGGTCCGCGGCGTCGACGAGCCGTCGGTGGCGCCGCTGCTCGCGACGCTGCAGCAGACCCTCGACTCGTTCGTGGAGATCGGGCTGGGCTATCTCAGCCTCGACCGGCCGTCGGGCACGCTGTCGGGCGGCGAGGCGCAGCGCGTCAAGATGATCATTCATCTCGGCTGTTCGCTCACCGACGTCACCTACGTCTTCGACGAGCCGACGATCGGGCTGCACCCCCATGACATTCAGCGGATGAACGACCTGCTGCTGCAGCTGCGGGACAAGGGCAACACCGTGCTGGTCGTGGAGCACAAGCCGGAGGTGATAGCGATCGCCGACCACATGGTCGATCTCGGCCCCGGCGCCGGTACGGCGGGCGGCACCGTCTGCTTCGAGGGCACGGTCGAGGGGCTGCGGGCCAGCGGCACGCTGACCGGGCGGCATCTCGACGACCGGGCGTCGTTGAAGCCGTCGGTGCGGACACCGTCTGGGGTGCTCGAGGTGCGCGGCGCCAGCACCCACAACCTGCGCGACGTTGACGTCGACATCCCGCTCGGCGTGCTGGTGGTCGTCACCGGCGTGGCCGGGTCGGGAAAGAGCTCCCTGATCGACGGCTCGGTCTCGGGCCGGGACGGGGTGGTGTCGGTCGACCAGGCTGCGATCAAGGGCTCGCGTCGCAGCAACCCGGCGACGTACACCGGACTGCTCGACCCGATCCGCAAGGCGTTCGCGAAGGCCAACGGCGTGAAGCCGGCGCTGTTCAGCGCCAACTCCGAGGGTGCCTGCCCCAGCTGCAACGGCGCCGGCGTCATCTACACCGACCTGGCGATGATGGCCGGGGTGGCCACCGTCTGCGAGGAGTGCGGCGGGAAGCGTTTCCAGGCCGAGGTGCTGGAGTACCACTTCGGCGGCCGCGACATCAGCGAGGTGCTCGCGATGTCGGTGACCGAGGCCGAGGGGTTCTTCGGCACCGGCGAGGCGCGCACGCCGGCCGCGTACAAGATCCTCGACCGGCTCGCCGACGTCGGGCTGGGCTACCTCAGCCTCGGCCAGCCGCTCCCTACGCTGTCCGGCGGCGAGCGGCAGCGGCTCAAGCTGGCCACCCACATGGCTGAGAAGGGCGGCGTCTACGTCCTCGACGAGCCGACCACCGGCCTGCACCTCGCCGACGTCGAGCAGCTGCTCGGCCTGCTCGACCGGCTCGTCGACTCCGGCACGTCGGTCATCGTCATCGAGCACCACCAGGCGGTCATGGCGCACGCCGACTGGATCATCGACCTCGGCCCCGGCGCCGGCCACGACGGCGGCCGGATTGTCTTCGAGGGCACACCCGCCGACCTCGTCGCCGCCCGCTCCACCCTCACCGGCGAGCACCTCGCGGCCTACGTCGGTACCTGACCGAGGCCCTCGCGGACACCGTGAGACGAGTTCTCTCAGCTGTTTCGACTCCTCCCACTCGACTGGCAGGCTCGGGCGTGGAGGAGCCGGGAGTACGCGCAGCCGCTGGACGTCGAGGCGTTCGCCCGCGGCGCGCACATGTCAGCCGGGCACTTTTAGAGCGACCGGCAATAGGGGGCGCGGCGTCGCGGGGCTGGGGCACGCACCTCGCATCGTTGTCGTCGGTCGACATCCAACACCTCCGGTGCCTTCCTCCTCCGCCTCGCGATCTACGCGCCCCAGCTCCGCTCCTTGATCCACGCCTCTATTGCCGGGCGCTCTTATTTTCACGCGCGACCGCAGACGCCTGTTCCTGAATCATGTCGCGACGGGTCGGTCGGGGTCGGACGACCATGCAGACCACGAGCCCGGGAACAGGGCTGCTTCGATCCCGGCCACGGCGAGCGCGGCGATCTGGTGGGCTGCCGTCACCCCGGACCCGCAGTAGACCGCGACGGCCTTCGCCTCACCGGCGCCCAGCGCGGCGAACCGGGCACGCAACTGCTCCGAGGGCAGGAAACGGCCGTTTTCATCAAGATTTCCCCCGGTCGGCGCGCTGACCGCGCCGGGGATGTGTCCCGCGCGCGGGTCGACCGGCTCCACCTCGCCCCGGTAGCGCTCGCCTGCCCGGGCGTCGAGCAGGACCCCCTCACGCGCCGTCCGGGCGGCGCCGTCCGCGTCCAGCGTCGGCAGATGCCCCGCGCTGAGCACGACGTCCCCGGGAACCGGGACGTTCTCACCGGACTCGATCTCGAAGCCGGCCTCCCGCCAGGCACCCAGAGCGCCGTCGAGGATGCGCACGTCGGTGACGCCCGCCCAGCGAAGCAGCCACCACGCCCGGGCCGCCGACTGCCCCCCGTTGTCGTCGTAGACCACAACCGACCGCCCGGCGGTCAGGCCCCAACCGCGGGCCGACCGGGCCAGGGCCTCGACGTCGGGGAGCGGGTGGCGTCCGGCACTCCCGCCCGGCGCGGCGGCGAGCTCGGTGTCGAGGTCGACGTAGACCGCGCCCGGCAGGCGACCCGCACGGTAGTGGTCGTGCCCGTGCGGGTCGCCGAGCTTCCAGCGGACGTCGAGCAGCAGCGGCGGCGTGGTTGAGACCAGCTCGTCATGCAGCCGCTTCGCGTCAACGAGCACCGCTGGAAGGAGCTCGGGTCCACTGGCGTCGCTCGGCCGGTGCGCCGACGCCAGCAGGGCCGCGAGGTCGGCCTCGTCGAGGCTCCCGGGCGGCATCCCGGTGCGCGCCGCCGTCGCGATCCGCTGCTGCACTCCGGCGTTGACAGGCGCATCCAGCCCGTGCAGGCGCGCGAGCAGCACGATCTCCCCGTGGAGGAAGTCGGACTCGACCGAGCCGCCGCGGGCCAGGCTCTGCCAGGTGGAACTACCCTGCCGTTCGTGGCCGGGGATGTCCTGCACAACCAGCTGGGACAGGTCGATGGTGCTGTTCGCCGCCACGTCGACGGCCTCGATCCCGGCCGCGGCGAACACCGCACGCGCCTCGTCCACCAGCGCGGCCGCCACCGCGTCACGCTGCTCACCTGGGGCGTAGAGCACGTCGAGGTTGTAGGCCAGGTTGGCGAGCAGCTTGCCGGCCTTCCAACGGTCGATATCCTCGACAACCTGGACGGCGAACGAAGCCCGGCGCAGATCCGCCGCGATGCGTTCCACCGTCGAGTCGCCCCCGCGCGTCGCGCGGCCGAGGAAGAAGGCTCCGATGATCGGCGCGCCCGGGGCCACGACCTCCCCGGGCCGGCCGTGCGACGACGGAATCGCCACAACCGCGTCGATCACCGTGGCGAACCTGCGCAGCGCCGTCCGGGCGTTCTCGAGCCCGTTCTGCAGCAACAGGATCGTCAGCACCTCCGCGGCCGTGCGGACGGTGCCGTCTACCTCCACCGGCCGCCACGCCCACTGCGCCAGCAGCGCTTCGGAGTCCTGTGACTTGGTGGCGAGCACCAGCACGTCGTCCACGTGCAGGTCGACCTCGTCCGGCCCGCCGGCGACGTCAAGGGAGACCCACCGGTCGGAGTCCGGCCGGATGTAGTGCAGGCCCCGGGACCGCAACGCCTCGAGGTTGGCGCCTCTGGCCACGGCGACGACCCGATGCCCGGCCCCGCGCAGCTGCGCGGCGACGGTCGCGCCTACGGCACCTGCGCCGATGACGATGTACCTGGCGCTCATGCGATCTCCTCGGGTCGTGATGGTGCGGCCAACGCGGCGGCGAAACGCTGCCCGGGGATGGCGCCGAGCAGCTCCCGGGTGTGTTCCTGCTCAGGCGCGGCGAAAACGGCGGCTGTCGGCCCGTTTTCGACGACGCGGCCGCTGCGCAGCACGGCGACCTCGTGCGAAAGTCGGGCCACGACGGCAAGGTCGTGGGAAATGAAGAGGTAACCCACCCCGAGCTCCTCCTGCAGGCCGGTGAGCAGCGTCAGGATCTGATCCTGCACCGAGACGTCCAGCGCGGAGACGGGCTCGTCGAGGAAGACCAGTTCGGGTTCGAGCGACAGCGCCCGGGCGACCTCGGTGAAGCGCGGGACGACGTGCCCGGAGTGCGACAGCGCCGGGGCGATCGCGATGAGGTGCCGGGTAGTCGTCGAGGCCCAGACCTTGCGGACGATGTCGATGTACTCGGCCTGGCGCGCATAGCGGTCAACCTTGTAACCGTGACACCGCCGGGCGCTCTGATCCGGCCGCCCTCGCCGGATTCCATCGGGTGAACCGTCAAGGAGACACTCATCGATCAACAAATTGAGTACGAAAACGGCTGCAACAGCGACCGTTTGTTCACTCGGTTTCATGATCTGAAGGTGGCATGCCGCGCCGATCAGGCGATCTCGGTTTCGAACTCGGCGGGCATCGCCACGACCTGGACGGAGACGCCCTCGCTCCGGTGTTGTCCATCCCCGGAGTGAGGCCGACCGCCCAGCGGTCGTTCGGTCACCGGGCCGGCGCGATGTTCTGGTTGACGTGGAAGTGGTTTCCGGGGTCGTACCGGGCCTTGACCTCGGCGAGCCGGTCATAGTTGCCGCGGTAGGAGGCGCGGACCCGGTCGGCTCCCTCGTCCATCATGAAGTTGACGTAGGCGCCTCCGGCCGAGGTCGGGTGCAGATCCCGCCAGTACCGCTTCGCCCAGTCGCTGATGAGGTCGGCGTTGGCCGGGTCCGGGTCGACCCCGACGATGACCCCGGCCCAGCCGCCGTTGCGGTAGGCGAATGCAGTGGCGTCGTCGGGCACCCGCATCGCCGCCCCGTCGATGGGATAGAGGTGCATGGTCGAGTGACCGGTGGGCAGCAGGGCGCCGTACGTGAGGTGCACGTCGATGGCCCGCTCGGAGATCTCGTTGAAGAAGTCCGCGCGCCAGTACCACTGCAGGCCCGCCGGGTAGAGGCCGTCGAACGCGCTCTGCAGCACCGTGAAGGGCATCGGATGGAGACCGACGAGCAGCGGTGAACCGAACTCGCGGATCGGGGCCAGCACCTCGTCGGCGGAGTCGTGGGAGCCCGTGTAGCACCAGACGATGGCGCAGGCCTTGCGACCCCACAGGTGTTCGGGAAACGGCGGCGCGGGTGGGATCGTGATCAGGCCGAGCCAGCCGCTCAGTTCCTCGGGAAGCGAGGGCAACAGCTCGCGATACCACCGCATCACCTCGGCGGTGTCCGCCAGGTCGTACAGCACCGGTCCGCCGATGACGACTCCATGGTCGCCGATCTCGTGGCAGGCGAAGCGGAACGAGGTGACCACGCCGAAGTTTCCACCGCCGCCGCGCAGTGCCCAGAACAGATCTGGATGGGAGGTGGGGCTCGCGGTGACGAAGGTTCCGTCGGCGAGCACCACGTCCGCCGACAGCAGGTTGTCGACCGTCAGGCCGAACCGCCGGGTCAGGTAGCCCACCCCGCCGCCGAGGGTGAGTCCCCCGACTCCGGTCGACGCGATGAAGCCCGATGGCGTGGCCATCCCGAACGCCACCGTCGCGTGGTCGACGTCGCCCCACGTGCAGCCGCCGTCCACGCGCACCGTGTGGCCGGCGGGGTCCACCGTCGTGCTGCGCATGGCGGACAGGTCGATGACGAGCGCGTCGTCCCAGACCCCGAGCCCGCCGGCGTTGTGTCCGCCACCGCGTACCGCGAGATCGATCCCGTGCTCGCGGGCGAACCGGACGCAGGTGATGACATCGGCGACGTCAGCGCAGCGGGCGATCGCCGCGGGCCGGCGGTCGATCATGGCGTTGTAGACGGCCCGTGCCGAGTCGTAGGCCGGGTCGCCGGGCCGGATCGTCGGCCCACGCAGGGTCGCGGCCAGCTCGGCGTAGTCGGGTCCGGGCTGTTGCCCGGCCCGGGGGGATGAGGTCGTCCCGGTCATGGTGTCGCCTTTCGGTACGGCGGCGGCTCCCCTGCGAGTCGCCAGCTGCCGGCGACGCTAGACAGGGGGGCGTTCGCTCAGCGTTCGCCCCGACCACCGACCACCGGGGGCGCGAACGCCGCTGTCCGGGCTGCGAATGCCCCGGGCGGCGAGGTCGGCGTCGCACCGCGCCTGCAACGTCCGGCTGAGCTGGTCGGCGGCGAGGTCGGCCGCCCGGCGCAGCATCGGCACGGCGGTCTGGTCCGGTTCCAGGCTGGCGCGCATGCGCAGGACCTCCGGCAGCCACCAACGATCGTCGTGCTGCTGCGCGGCGAGCCGCGCCGCGTCCAGGATGCCGCGTGCGGCCTCGGCGTGTCCGCAGCCGATCTGCACCTGCGCGAGCAGCGACAGCCAGTACGACATCCGGGTGCGCGCTCCCTGCGTGCGCAGCCGACTGACCGCCTGCTGGATTGCGGCGATGCCCCGCTCGTCGCCGGTCGCCCAGCCGGTGAGGATGGCGGCCCACTCGCGGTAGTAGGCGAACTCGTAGCGTCGGCAGAGCTCGTCCAGCTCCTTCGCCGCTGTGGCCAGTGACGCCCGGTCTCCCCGGAGCTGATGCGTCAGCGCCGCGTAGGCCAGGGCCACCGTGAGGCTATAGGGGTGGTCGGCCGCCCGGCCTCGCTCGACCGCCTCGTCGCAGCGGGAAAGCGCCCGGGCGTCGTCGCCGAGCAGCCAGTGCGCGTGGGCGGCCCAGGCCATGGCGTGGACATCGGTGCGGGTCCCCACGATCAGCGAGACGCCGTCTGGTACCAGGTTGTAGGCGCGGTCGAAGTGGGTGATCGCCGTGGCGTGCCGGCCGAGGCTGGTGGCCGATCCGGCGTAGGCGAAGTGCGCCTGCCCTGCGAGGTCAGGGTCGGCTTCGGCGAGGGCGAGCGCACGCGTCGCCAGCTCGTGGGCCTGCGCGGTATGACCTTGGACGAAGCGGACCGTGAACAACCCGATCAGGCTGGTGAGCAGCGCGTGCGGCCGAGACAGCCGCTCGGCGAGGGCGACCGAGCGTTCCAACGTGGACTGCACCTCGGGCGAGGAATAGCCGTGCACCGCGTTGAGCGGGCCGGTCATCGCCTGGGCCACGTCCAGTTCGCGTTCGTCGCGGTCGAGCCCGGGTGGCAGCTGGGCGATCAGCTCCAGGCACCGGGCGTGGTGGCGGATCGCCTCCGCGTTCGCGAACACCCGCGCGGACGCCTCGGCGGCCCGGCCGAAGTAGTGCAGGGCGCGGTCCGGTCGTCCGCCGCGATGGTACTGCTCGGCGAGCTGCGCGGCCGCCTCGTCGAGGTCTGTCGCGTGGAGCAGCTCGAGTCCCTGGGCCAGGCGGCGATGCAGCAACCATCGGCGCGGTGGACTGACCAGCCCGTACGCGGCGTCGCGCAGCAGATCGTGCGAGAAGTCGTAGCCACCGCCCTGGCCACCGCCGTGGCCACCGCCCTGTTCGGTCACGATCCGGCGCCGCCACAGCTCGTCCACTGCCTGCACCAGGGCGTCCGCGTCGAGATCGCTGGCCTCGCACAGCAGGTCCAGGCTGAAGTCGCGGCCGAGGGCTGCGGCGAGCGCGGCCACCTCACGCGCGGACGGAGACGACTGCTCCAGCCGGCGGTGCAGGATAGCCCGCAGGTTGGGCAGCGCCACCGGCTCGCCGGGGGCCAGCGAGCCGCGCGCGGCCTCCACCACGAACAGCGGATAGCCTCCGGTGGCCGCGTGCAGGACCCCCGCCTCCGCCGCGGTCACCGGGCGGCCGAGCAGCGACGCCGTCAACGCGGCGGTGCCGGTGGGGTCCAACGGTGCCAGGGAAAGGTCGGTGACCAGCCTCGCCGATCTCCATGCCCGCAGTGACGCGGCGACCTCCGCGTTGTGGTCCAGTTCATCGGCCCGGACCGTTGCGGCGACGAGCAGCGGGGCGTGGCCGGCGAAGCGGAGCAGGAAGGTCAGCCAGGCCACCGTCTCCTGATCGCACCACTGTAGGTCGTCGAGCACGAGCAGGGTCCGACGTCCGGTCGACAGCACCGCCCGGGCGAGCCCTTCGAAGAAGCGGTGGCGCTGCCAGGCGTCGGCCATCGGGTGCGAGCCCGCCGGCGCCGGTGGCGACGGCGCCGGCGGCGCCCGTCCCGCGCCGGGGGCAGGTGTCACCTCGCCCGTCTCGGCGACGTTGGTCGAGGCCCGCGGCACCAGCCGTTCGACCTCGATCCGCCACACCGGGTCCAACCGTTCGACGCCCGACCGGAGGTCGCCGGCCCGCAGCCACTCCGCCACCGGTGCGAGCGCGAGACGCCCGGCCGACCCGAAGCACCGCGTTGTGGCGACGGCCGCCCCACTGTCACGGGCGATGGCGGCAAGCTCGGCAACCAGCCTGCTCTTTCCGACCCCCGCCTGCCCGGACACCACCACCAGCCCACCGCGCCCGGCGGTCGCCTGTCGCCATCTACGCACCAGCAGTGCCGCCTCACCGTCCCGGCCGACGAAGCCCACCCCGGCCGCACCCGACCGTCTGGGCCGTCGATCCGTTGGCACCCGGTCGGTTGGCACCCGGTCGGTTGGCACCCGGTCGGTTGGCACCCGGTCGGGTTGCGGAGCGCCGCGCCGCCCGAAGAGCCGCTCGACCACCCTCGTGATCTCCGGGCCGGGGCCGACCCCGAGCTCCTGTTCGAGCACGGATGCGCAGCGGTGGTAGGTGCGCATCACGGCCCCGCGGTCCCCGGACTCGGCCTGCAATTCCATCAGGACGCGGTACCCGACCTCGTCCAGCGGCTCCAGCTCGACGCGACGGCGGGTGACCTCGATCGCGCGGACGCGGTCGCCGGATTCGCGCCACCCGCGGACGGCCTCGTCGCACAGCTCCACGCATTCCCGGCACAGCAGCTCACGCTGATCGAGAACCCAGTCGTCGTACATCCCGGGCAGCAGCTCGCCTCGGTACTCGGCGATCGCCGCCGCCGCGTGCCGCAGGAAACCGGCGTGGTCACCCGCCGACCGGGCCGCCGCCGCCGCCAGCCGCTCCGTCCGGAAGACGCGGACGTCGACCCGGCATGTCGGGGTGTCCCGCCAGGTCAATGCCGTCGGCTCCACCACCAGGGAGGGGCTTTCACCTATCGCGAGGCGCAGGTTGTGCAGCTCTCGCCGCAGGTTCGTGCGCGCCTGGGCCTCGTTCGAGTCCGGCCAGAAGACGCCGGCCAGGTGCTGTCTGTTTTGCGACACCTCCGCGTGCAGGACGAGGTACGCCAGCAACGCGATGGACCGCGGTGACGGCGAGCGTCCCCCGACCCTCGCACCGCCCGCGACACGCTGTTCGCTCAGCAGACGTACGTCCAACATGGCGAGAACCCTCTCCCGCCAGCAGCCTCATGGCTAGGGGTCGTCACCGCCGTACCGGACAGCGATGCGGTCCGCGCACACCAGAACTGCACGAAGGCCGCATCGCTGTACAGCGGAGCCGCCGTCCCGCGGCGGTCCGGTGGGCAGAGCCTCACCGGTACCGACGGGACACAACCGTCGGTACCGGTGAGATGGCACGCAGCCTCGGGTGCCGCCGCCCACCGGTGGCGGTCACCCGCAGCCCTGCCACGGCCGGAATCAGGCGGAGCGTGCTTGCCGGGCTGCGGTGTAGCGGACTGCGACGTCGGCCCAGTTGACGATGGTCCACAGGGCGGTCGCGTAGTCGGCCTTGACGTTCTTGTACTGCAGGTAGAAAGCGTGCTCCCAGGCGTCGAAGACCAGCAGTGGGGTGCTGCCGATCCCGATGCTGTTCTGGTGGTCGTAGACCTGCTCGATCAGCAGCCGGTCGGCGACCGGCTCGTATGACAGCACGCCCCAACCGGAGCCCTGCACGGTGGTGGTCGCGGCAGTGAGCTGGGCCTTGAAGGCGTCGAACGAGCCGAAGTCGGCGCTGACGGCGTCGGCGAGGGCGCCATCGGGCTTGTCCCCGCCGTCCGGGGAGAGGTTCTGCCAGTAGATCGAGTGCAGGACATGCCCGGAGACGTTGAACGCGAGGGTCTTCTCCAGACCGACGATGGCGCCGAAGTCACCCTTGTCGCGGGCTTCGGCGAGCTTGTCCAACGTGGTGTTGGCGCCGGCGACGTAGGCGGCATGGTGCTTGTCGTGGTGAAGTTCGAGGATCTCGCCGCTGATCGCCGGTTCAAGGGCAGCGTAGTCGTAGGGCAGGTCGGGCAGGCTGTAGGTCGCCACGGACGTGGAGTCCTCTCATCAGGGTGAGGAACGGGATATGTACAGGAAGAACCGCTACCGGTCTGTTCCTGGCTCTGCTCTGGCCAGTCTGGACCGTTCGGTGTGCGATCAGTCAGACCGGCGGGTTGGTGACGTAGGCGTGCCGGATCGCGGCCGGCACGTCCCGCGGCCCGTCGTCCGGCCCGGGGCCGTTGTGGGCGGTCATCACCTCGATCGTCACGGGCAGGCATGCCCCGGGAGCACTTCCGCCGTCACGCATCGACCGCTCCCTCTCCGGCGCCGCCTGACAACCATGCGTTGCGGCCTCACCCAACGCCATGGTGGAGTCCCTGTGGCGTGGTGGCACACTGGTCGTGGTGAAGCCATCAGGAAACCGTAGCTCTGTCGACGTCCCAGCTCCACGCACCTCGGCCTACGCCGACGAGGACTGCCAGTGCCCAATGCCCGATCGACTCGCGCCGCGCCGGCGGGTAGCTCGCGCAGCGCGCAGCGCGCCGAGCCGACATTGCTCTATGTGATGAAACAGGTTGAGCTGGTGGTCCGCTCGCACCTGGACGAGATCTTCCGACCGATCGGACTGACCGCCCTGCAGTACACGGCGTTGACGGTGCTGGAACGGCACCCGGACATGTCCTCGGCGCAACTCGCCCGCAACTCCTTCGTCACGGCGCAAACCATGGCCGACATGGTGACCGCCCTGCAGGAGCGTGGCCTGATCGAGCGACATCGCGATCCCGACGACCGCCGGCGCCTGGTGCTGGCTCTCACACCCGATGGGCGGGAACTGCTGGGCCGCCACCGGGACAAGGTCAGCGACCTGGAGGCCGAGATGCTCGCCGGGGTGACCGAGGAGCAGGCCGCCGAGCTGCGGCGGGTCCTGCTGCTCTGCCGCGCCAACCTGGTCGGGCACCCGCCGCACTGAGTGGGGCCGTCAGCGTAGGCGGAGGGGAGGGGAGGGGAGGGAGATTAGACCGTCAGGTTTCCTGCTAAAAACCATCAGGAAACCTGTACGTCGCACGATTCGTGTGGCACGCTTCACACCCAGCCGAACCCACCGGCACACGGACGCTGGAGGCCACCCGAATGACCATTCTCAACCGACCCGCAAACGACGTCGTCGTGGCGACACCGCCGCGCGGCCTGACGCGAGGCACGCTGGCTGCGGCCGCGCTGGCGGTCTGCGTCGCCCAAGTCGGGCTGGCGATCCCGGCCGTGCTCAACGGTCAGTTCCAGCAGGATCTGGGCACCAGCTCGTCACAGTTAACCTGGATCTCCGACGCGTTCCTCGTCCCGGTCACGCTCCTCGAACTCACTTTCGGGGTCATGGGTGACCTGTTCGGGCGCAAGCGCCTCCTGATCGGGGGAACTATGCTGCTTGCCCTCGGGCAGTTCCTCGCGGTCCTCACCCCGGGAACCGGCAGTTCGACCGGGACCCGGGTGCTGGTGTTGTGGTTGGGCCAGATCATCGCGGGCGTCGGTGCCGCCGCGATCTTCCCGACGTCGCTTGCCATGATCGCAGCCGGCACGCACACCGTCCGTGACCGGTCGCGCGGCATCGCGATCTGGGCTGCGGCGTTGGCGTCGGGCGGCTTCGTCTCGCCGGTGCTCGGTGGCTTCCTGGCGCGCTACGGCTTCGGCAGCGACCCGTACGCCGGCTGGCGGTGGGCGTTCGTGGCCGTCATCGTGCTGTCGCTGATCAGCATCGGCGTGTCGGTGCGGTTCGCCCGGAACTCCGCGGCCCCTGAGGGTCGTTCGCTCGACTGGCCGGGGCAGATCACCATAGCGGTGGCGTTGTTCGCGCTGTTGTACGCCGTCATCCAGGGTCCGACGAGTGGCTGGCACAGCGGTGGCGTGATCGCCGGATTCGTGCTGGCTGCGCTGTTCCTGGTCCTGTTCGTGCTGGCGGAGCGCCGCTCGGCCGCGCCGTTGCTGCGGCTGGAGCTGTTCGCCAACCGCGCGTACTCGGTCGCCGCGGTCGCGACGGTCATCGGCATGTTCGCCTACCTCGGCACCGCCTACTCCACGAGCATCCGCCTGTCGGCGATCCAGGGGTTCACCCCGCTGAAGACCTCGATCGCGTTCATCCTGCTCAACGTGATGACGCTGGTGTTGATGCCCTTCACTTCGCGCGTCCTCGAGCATTACAACCCGCGGTGGACGCTGGGTATCAGCTTCGCGCTCGTCGCAGTCGCCGACTTCTGGCTGTCGAAAGTGTCCGCGACGAACCTGTCCATCGTGCCGATCGTGGCTCCCCTGCTCATCGCCGGTGTCGGGTTTGCGCTGGCGCTGTCGGCTATCACGGCTGTCGCGGTTAACACCGTCCCCAATCACCTCACCGGCATGGCGAGCGGGTCGACCAGCCTGCTGCGCGACTTCGGGTTCACCCTCGGGCCGGCCATCATCGGCGCGATCGCGCTGAGCCGCGCCGCCGCGGAGGTCTCGCACAAGGTCAGCAACAACGCCGCGTTGGCCAAGGCCCTGGAGGCGTTCAACAG
>NZ_CAUVXG010000020.1:49398-57716 GCF_963555885.1 Protofrankia sp. Cr2 | reverse complement strand
CGGTCCGCCAGCCGTTGTCGCCCCAGCGTGGATCTGAGATAGTCAGGAAACCTGCTTAATTGGGCGGTCGGCCCGACTGGCCGCACGGCACGCAGCCCCAGCGAGAGGAGTCCACGGATGACGCCAGGACGGGGGACAGACGGCCCCCTCGACGGCAGGGTCGCGATCATCACGGGCAGCGGCAGGGGGCTCGGGCTCGCCTACGCGCGGGCGCTCGCGGCGGCCGGTGCCGCTGTCGTCGTCAACGACGTCGACGCCGAGGTCGCCGACGCGGCGGCGCGATCCATCGCCGACACCGGCGGCCGGGCTGTCGCACATGTTGGCGCCGTCGGCTCCACCGACGTCGCGCAGGCGCTGGTGGACCGAGCGGTCGCGGAGTTCGGCCGCCTCGACATCCTCATCACCAACGCCGGCATCCTGCGTGACACGGTGTTGTGGAAGATGACTGACGAGGACTTCGACGACGTCGTCAGCGTGCATCTGCGTGGCACGTTCACCTGTGTGCGCGCCGCCGCTACCCGTATGCGCGAGCAGGGGGAGGGCGGCCGCATCATCTGCGTCGGCTCGCCCACCGGCCAGGTCGGCAACTTCGGTCAGACGAACTACGCGGCGGCGAAGGCCGGGATCGTCGGCATGGTGCGAACCTGGGCGCTTGAGCTCGCCCGCGCGCGGATCACCGTCAACGCGGTGATTCCCGTGGCCGCCACCGGCATGACCGAGACCGCCCCGTTCCTGAAGCCGTACGTCGACGCGCTGCATGCCGGTGAGCCGCTGCCGCCCTACGCCCGCCGTGAGCTCAGCTTCGGGCCGCCCGAGGACGTGGCGGGGCTCCTGGTGTTCCTCACCTCTGACGCCGCCGCCGACGTCAGCGGCCAGGCCGTCGGGCTTGGCGGCGACCGGCTCGCGCTGTGGTCGCATCCCACCGAAGCGGTGGTGGCCTTCGCCGACGGTGGCTGGAGCGCGCAGGCGATCGCCGACGTCTGGCCCAAGGAGTTCACCGGCCAGCTGCAGACCGTCGGCCAGACCTTCCCGGAAGCCTACTAACGGAGTGTCGTGATGGGTATCGACCTCGACGCGGTCACCGCGATCGACACACACGTGCATGTCGAGTCCGACGGCCACGGGCACTGCTCGCTGGACGAGGAACTGATGGCGGCGTCGGCGGCGTACTTCAAGGCGGGGGAGAACCGAACACCCGACCTGGCCGCCATCGCCGAGTACTACCGCGAGCGCAACCTGGCCGCCGTGGTCTTCACCGTCGACGCACACACGGCCACCGGCCATCCGGCGCTCTCCAGCCAGGACATCGTCGCCGCGGCGGCGAAGTACGACGACGTCGTGATCCCGTTCGCCTCCGTCGACCCGCACGACGGGGCGTCCGCGGTGGACCGACTGCGTGACCTCGCCGCGGCCGGGGCACGTGGTCTCAAGCTGCACCCGTCCATGCAGGCATTCAGCCCGAATGACAGGACGCACTATCCGCTCTACGAAGCCGCGACCGAACTCGGCCTGCCGGTCGTCTTCCACACCGGGCAGACCGGTATCGGCGCCGGTCTGCCCGGCGGGCGCGGCATCAAGCTTCGCTACTCCGACCCGATGCTCATCGACGACGTCGCCGCGGACCACCCGCAGCTGACCATCGTCCTGGCCCATCCGTCGGTGCCGTGGCAGGACGCGGCGATCTCGATCGCGACGCACAAGGCGAACGTGTTCATCGATCTTTCCGGCTGGTCACCGAAGTACTTCCCGCCGCAGCTCGTACGGGCCGCCAACGGCCTGCTCAAGCACAAGGTGCTGTTCGGCTCGGACTACCCGGTGATCAAGCCGGACCGGTGGCTGGCCGACTTCGCCGCGCTGGAGATCAAACCGGAGGTGCGGCCGCTGATCCTGAAGGACAACGCCGCGCGCATGCTCGGGTTGGGGCCGGTCTGATGGATCTTCGATGGCGGACGGGAGGCTGACGCGATGGCGGACTACGGACTGGGCAGCTGGCCGGCTCGTCGCGCCCGCATCAACGGCGCGGACGTAGCGTTGCGCCAGCACACAGAGTCCGGAGAGCACAGCGAGCACGGGGAGCAATCGGCAGACCGCAGCCTGACCTACGCCGAACTGGCCGCCCGGGTCGAGGGTTTGAGCCGGGCGTTTGCCGAACTCGGCGTGGGCCACGGCGACCGGGTGGCTTACCTCGGCCCGAACGACATCGCGACCTTCGAGGTCTTCTTCGCCACCGCCCGGCTGGGCGCGATCTTCGTCCCGTTCAACACCCGACTGGCGGCGGACGAGATCGCCTACCTGCTCGACGACGCGCGTCCAACGGTCCTGGTCTACGGCCCGGAGCTGGCCGATCTGGTGGTCGCGGTGGACCCGGCCGCACACGGGGTCGCCGCGGTCGTGTCGGTGGCCGGGTCCGGGCCGGGTAGCTACGCCGCACTTCTGCACGCCGCGGCGGGGGCCGGGGTGGGGGCCGCGGCGGGCCACTGCGTGGTGCGTTCGGAGGTGGCACTGTCCGACGACGCGGTGATCCTCTACACCAGCGGCACCACCGGTCGCCCGAAGGGCGCCGTGCTCAGCCACGCGAACATGACGTTCAACACGATGAACCAGTTGGCGCACGCGGATGTCCTGACCAGCGACGTGGCCCTCTGCATGGCTCCCCTGTTCCACGCGGCCGGGCTCGGACAGGTGAGCCTGCCGACCCTGTTCAAGGGCGGCACCGTCGTCGTCGCTGCGAGATTCGACCCGGGCTACGTGCTGTCGGCGATCGCCGCGCTGCGCATCGCGTCGTTCTCCGCCGTGCCGACGATGCTGCAGATGCTGTGCGAGCATCCGGACTTCGCCGCGGCGGACCTCAGCTCCCTACGCTTCGTGATCTACGGGGGGTCGACGGTAGCCGAGCGTGTCGCGGTCGCCTGGCAGCGCCGTGGCGTGCCGCTCCTGCAGGGCTACGGGATGACCGAGGCCAGCCCCGGCGTCTACCTGGCGGTGCCGGAGGGTGCGGCAGCGCGGCCGATCTCGATCGGCGTGCCGCACTTCTTCACCGACGTGTCGCTGGCCGCCGGGACCGACGAGCCGGAGCCGGGGACGTCCGGCGAACTGCTGGTGCGCGGCCTCAACGTGTTCCGCGGGTACTGGAACCGGCCGGCGGACACCGACCGTGCCTTCACCGACGGCTGGTTCCGCTCCGGTGACGTCGTGCGGGTCGCCGAGGACGGCTGGGCCTACGTCGTCGACCGAGTCACGGATGTGATCATCTCCGGTGGGGAGAACGTCTACCCGGTCGAGGTCGAGGCGGTGCTCAACGCGCTGCCGGGCGTGGTCGACGCCGCGGTCGTCGGGGTCGCCGACGACCGCTGGGGCGAAGTCGGATTCGCCTTCGTCATCGCTGACCCGGATGCCTGGACCGAGGAGTCCTTGCGGGCCGCGCTGCGGGCCCGCCTGGCTTCCTTCAAGATCCCGAAATATGTGCGGTTCATCCCGACTCTCCCGCGAACCGCTACCGGGAAGGTTCGCAAACAGGACCTTCGCGCCACCGCGGCCACCGCGGTCGGCGCGGCCGGGACCCAACCTTCCATTGAGGAGACAGACCGTGTCCACAGTCGTCGACACCCTGGCTGACCTGACCCCGCTGGTCGGCAAGAGTCTGGGCGCCAGTTCGTGGGTAGAGATCGACCAGCACCGCATCGACACCTTCGCCGATGCGACCGGCGACCAGCAGTGGATCCACACCGACCCGGCGCGGGCCAAGGACGGGCCGTTCGGTACGACGATCGCGCACGGTTATCTCACCCTGTCACTGCTGATCCCGCTGTGGTCGGAGTTGCTGGACGTCCGCGAGGTCCGCACCAAGGTGAACTACGGCCTGGGCAAGGTGCGTTTCCCAGCGCCGGTTGCGGTGGGGTCGAAGGTGCGGGTGACGGCGACCCTGGTGGGGCTTGAACCGGTCGACGGCGGGATGCAGCTCACCATCGACGCGGTGATCGAGCGCGACGGTGGTGGCAAGCCGGTGTGCGTCGCCCAGCCGATTTTCCGCTTTCTCATCTAGAGCGTCCCCTATTGCCGGTCGCTCTTGGTCTCGCGGCACTATTCACCTGCGACGGCACCAGGTAGAACCGAGATGGGGAGGCGCAACCCGGTAAGGACTGTTTCCGAACGAGTGCGGAGGTGCAGTGTGGCTGACAACCGCGGGGTGGCGTACATGGAGCCCGGCCGGGTCGAGGTGGTCGACCTGGACTTTCCCGGGCTGGTCTTACAGGACGGGCCGGGGGTCAACCCGGCGAACGTGGGCCGGCAGTGCCCGCACGGCGTCATCCTGAAGGTGGTGTCGACCAATATCTGCGGCAGCGACCAGCACATGGTCCGCGGCCGGACGACCGCGCCGGCCGGGCTGGTCCTCGGCCATGAGATCACCGGTGAGGTAATCGAGACCGGTCGGGACGTCGAGTTCATCAAGGCCGGGGACCTCGTCTCCGTCCCGTTCAACATCGCCTGCGGCCGCTGCCGCAACTGCAAGGAACGCAAGACCGGCATCTGCCTGACCGTCAACCCGGACCGGCCTGGGTCGGCCTACGGCTACGTCGACATGGGCGGCTGGGTCGGCGGCCAGGCAGAGTACGTGATGGTCCCCTACGCCGACTGGAACCTGTTGCGCTTCCCCGACCGGGACCAGGCCATGGCGAAGATCCTCGATTTGACGATGCTGTCGGACATCTTCCCCACCGGCTTCCACGGCTGTGTCACCGCCGGGGTCGGCCCCGGCTCCACCGTGTACATCGCCGGGGCCGGCCCGGTGGGGCTGGCCGCGGCGGCGTCCGCGTTCCTGCTGGGTGCCGCGGTGGTCATCGTCGGTGACCTCAACGCCGAGCGGCTGGCGCAGGCCCGCAGCTTCGGGTGCGCGACCGTCGACGTGTCACTCGGTGACCTCGGCGGCCAGATCGCGGAGATCCTCGGTGAGCCGGAGGTGGACTGCGCGGTCGACGCGGTCGGGTTCGAGGCCCGCGGGCACGCCCCGGACGCCGCCGAGGCGCCCGCCGCCGTCCTGAACGCGGTCATGGAGATCACCCGGGCCGGCGGGTCGATCGGCATTCCCGGGCTGTATGTGACCGGTGACCCGGGCGCGGCCGACGAGGCGGCGAAGGTCGGCTCGCTGTCGATCCGGATCGGGCTGGGCTGGGCCCGCTCGCACGCCTTGTTCACCGGCCAGTGCCCGGTGATGACGTATCACCGACAGCTGATGATGGCGATCCTGCACGACCGGGTACAGATCGCGAAGGCGGTCAACGCCACCCCTATCCCGCTGGAGCAGGCCCCCGCCGGCTACCGCACCTTCGATCAGGGTGCGGCCCGCAAGTACGTCCTCGACCCCCACGGCCTGCTCGCCAGCACCACATCCACCGCCTGAGGAGTGCGTCGGTGAGCGTATTCGTCTCCTCAGCTTGTCACCCGACGAGGTGGCGGGGCAGCCCGTGTTCTACTGGTTAAGGAGTTTGGGTCGATCGGGCGCGCTGGTTTCCCGGGAGATAGCGGCGATTTCGCCGTCCGGCTGGACCAGGGCCGGCAATGCGGCGCCCGACGCAAGGATGGCGATGTCATGGGGCAGCCAAAGCCCACCCGACAGGCTGGCTCCCGGGAGCGCTCGCGCACCATGTGAAACTGCTGGAGCGCGTCCGTGCCAACCGGTGCTGACACGGGCGAGAAAGCCAGGTGCCCGGCGTTCGGCAGCCAGTCCATCGGCGTCATCTCGTCGAGGCCGGTGACACCATTGTTGATTGTATGGCGGTCGCGCTGGACATGACCACCACGCTTGCTGTGTTCGGAATGGGTGTAGAACTTCGCGCTCGGGATCTGACCGAAGGCGTCCTTGATGATCCCGTAGTAGGTCAAGTCTCCCACCACCGCGCGGAAGCGTGCACGTGCGGTATCGAAGTGCGCTGGGTCGACGTCGGGCGGTAACAAACGGGAAGGACCGGAGGCCATGGATACGACTCCTCATCACAGGCGTGGCGGACCGACCAGCGGGCGGGGCGCGGCTGTCGGCTAGAATTGGGCGGACCATCTCGAACCCGAACCGGTCGTTATCCCCGAGCGCACGGAGTTCGTGGGGGTGGTACAGTGCGCCACCAATCCGTCAAGCTTGATCCAGATTCCGGGTGCGCGTCAACTTCAGCGACATATGATGTACGCTGGTCGGGACAATTCGCCGGCCCGACCCGTCATTCGCAGGTTGCCTTACATTCCCCGGCTCGGTTAGCGTCTGCGTCGCAGACGCTTAGCGCGCCGGGCTGAGAAATGAGGAGATGGTTGACGTGACCGGGCTGCCCGCCACTACCCTGCCCGCCACCACTGTGGCTTCGCCGGGTGTCGCCGCGGTCGGCCCGAGCCGGGGGCTTGAGTTCGACGGTTCCGTTGTCGTCCGTACCCGGCGCAGCGAATCCGACGGCGTGGTGTCTTTGCAGCTCGAGGATGCCTCGGGAGCGTCGCTGCCGGGGTGGGCCCCGGGCGCTCACATCGATCTCGTGTTGCCCAACGGGCTCGTGCGGCAGTACTCACTGTGCGGTCCGGCCGCCGACTACGGCACGTGGCGGATCGGTGTGCTTCGCGAGCCGGCGGGCCGGGGTGGGTCGGTCTGGATCCACGACAACGCCCAGGCGGGCACCGAGCTGCGCGTCCGGGGGCCTCGCAACAACTTCGCGCTGCGGGCGGCGTCCCGCTACGTGTTCATCGCCGGCGGCATCGGGATCACCCCGCTGCTGTCCATGGTGGCGGCGGCCGAAGCAGCGGGTGCGGACTGGACGCTGCACTACGGCGGGCGGCGCCGGGCGTCGATGGCCTTTCTCGACGAGCTCGCACGTTATGGGGACAGGGTGCGGGTGCGCCCTGAGGACGAGGTCGGGATGCTTGACCTGGCCGCGATCCTGAGCGAGCCGTCGCCGTCGACGCTGGTGTACTGCTGCGGGCCGGCGGGCCTGATCGATGCCGTCGAGTCGCGCTGCACGTCGTGGGCGTCCGGAGCCCTGCACGTAGAGCGGTTTGCCGCCGCGGCGTCCACGGTGGCGGCATCGGGGGCGTCGGCCGAGGCCGCCAACCGGCCGATCGAGGTTGAGTGCCGGCGCTCGGGAATCACGCTGACGGTACCGCCGGAACTGTCGATTCTTCAGGTGGTCGAGAACGCCGGTCTGGGGGTCCTGTCCTCGTGCGCCGAGGGTATCTGCGGGACCTGCGAAACGGCGGTCCTGGATGGCGAGGTCGATCATCGAGACTCGCTGCTGACCGACGAGGAACGTGCCACAAACGAGATGATGATGATCTGCGTTTCACGCGCGAGGCACGACCGCCTCGTGCTGGATCTGTAGTGGTTCGATGTGCTTCGGGAGGCGGGGCTCGGTCCCGGCGACGAACTCCGGATGACCGCCGATGGACGCGGCAGGCTCGTCCTCGCCGTTGTCCATGATCCTTTTGAGGAGCTGATCGGCTCTGCTCCGGGGTCGTCCGCCATGACCGACCTCGACGCGTTGAGGAACGAATGGGAGCGGTAGTCCTCGATACGAGCGTGGTCCTTGCGTTGTTCGACTCCGATGACTCCCTGCACACAGGTGCGGTCCAGGCGGCCCGCCGTCGGCGCGACGCCGGTGATGGTTTCGTGCTACCGGCGAGCGTGCTGGCCGAGTTGCTCGTCGGTGCCGCGCGCCGGAGCGAGGAGGAGGTTGCCGTGCGCCGACGGCTCACCACCGCCGCATTCGGGCCGCCGTATCCTTGTGGACGAAGCTGTCGCGGTTGCGGCCGCGCTACGGCGGGCGCGGCACCAGTCCCTACGGCTACCGGACGCGCTCGTGTTTGCCGCCGACGTCGTCGGCGCTGAAACCATACTTACCGGCGACAAACGCTGGCAGAGTCTTGACGACCGGGTCGAGGTTGTCCGGTAGGCGTGGGCAATGGATCGCCGCATCGCTCCCCGTCCATCGCTGCGCGAGGCACGGGTACCCCGGCTCCGCTCCTTCATCCACCTCCCTATTGCCGGGCGCTCTAAGAGCGACCGGCAATAGGGGCGGTACCGGGACGCCGATGAGGGACCGAATGGATGCAGGCACGGCCCTGGTCAATCATGGAGTTCTCGACGCTCTGTAACTGACCGGGGGGTTCCATGCCTGCCGTACCAGCATGCCTGCTCGACGCCGTCTGGAGCGAGTTCGAACCGCTGCTGCCGTCCCACCCGCGGGTCTGCCCGACCCATCCGTTGCACTGTCACCGGCCACGCATCCCCGACCGTCTGATCTTCGAGAAGATCGTGGAAGCCGCGGTCCACGGCTCGGGTTACGAACGGA
>NZ_CAUVXG010000020.1:45480-49009 GCF_963555885.1 Protofrankia sp. Cr2 | reverse complement strand
TTGGGTCGGGGAACGGACCCATGCGTGGATGAACGGCTACGGCAAGCTCCGCCGTTGCACCGACAAGAACGGCGCGATCGTCGATTTTTATCTCTACTTGACCGCAGCCTTCGTCACCGTGCGTGCACTGATCCGGCATGCCCGGACGCTCTACCGCTGGGACAGCCGACCCACCACCCGACGTCTCAAGTGACGCCTATTGCCGGTCGCTCTAAGTGCTGCATCGCCGACGGTGACTGTCGGCTTGGCGTCCAGCGCCGGGTCATCCCGACCTTCGGGGAAGAGCATCCGCGTCCTTGCTTCCGTGCGTGATACCCGAGTGTCTCCGGTCGCTGAGGATCAGACCACCGTGACCCCGTCGATGTCTGCGACCCAGTCCAGACCCGGAGTCGAAGATCATTAGATTGCCGGTTTCGTCCCGGATGGGCGGGCAGGCTGGATACCAGATGACCCGTGAGGGATGCCGGTGATGGTGAGGGACTGTTTGGGCGCGATCGGCCCGCCGAACGGGCCCTCTGCAGCTTGCTGCGGGTCAACGCGGATCCACTGGTGGTCTCCGGTGGCGTCGGCGAATTGGTTCACCGCATCCTGGGTGATCTCGTACCAGTCGCTTCGCCTCAGCTCCTCGCCGACGGGCAGCGACTGGCTCAAGCTGGCCCTCCACGAGCGCGTCGAGATGACAATCATCGACGCCATCGCATCCAGCGAAAGCGGACCTTTCGCTTTCGCCATCACCCGGTCGACCAACGACCTGCCGGGCCGGCTTTTCCCGGTGCCCGCAACGAAGATGTTCACTGTAGATGGCCAAAACGTGACGCCAGGCAGCGGCGAAACGGGAATTCTCGCCTATAGCGGCCCCATGCCGCTCGGGTACTACAAGGGTGCCGGCAGGACGTCGACGACCTTCCGGACGATCGGCGGGATTCGGTACGTGATCCGTCGGCTTTGACCTCGCCCAGGTCGAGACCGACGGTGCGATCCGGTTTCTCGGTCGCGGTTCCGGGGTGATCAACACCGGTGGCGAGAAGGTGCACCCGGCGGAGGTGGAGAACGCCCTGCTGACACACCCCGCGGTCACCGACTGCATCGTGGTCGGCGTGCCCGATCCGACCTGGGGAGAGCGGGTGGCCGCGCTGGTGGCCATGCGGCCCGACCCGCCGGTGACCCAGGAGGAGCTGCGCGACTGGGTACGACGGAGCCTGGCCGGCTACAAGGTCCCCCGCGTTGTGGTCATCGTGGACGCCCTGAACGCGCCGTGCAGGACGCATCGGTCAACACGGCTGGCTGGACGTGAGCCGACAGCGCGAAATCGTTCCCGACGCGTCAGCGTGCACATCGCCTTGGCCGCATGCAGGCTTTAGCGGCCGTCGCCACACTCGTCCTGATCGTCGTTCCATCCCCGCTCGCGCGGGGCCGACCACCATCTCAGCGTTCCGCCGGGTACCGGTGGCGGATCATCCCCGCTGACGCGGGGCCGACATGTTCGACGTATGTCGAGAATATCTGTACGACGGATCATCCCCGCTCGCGCGGGGCCGACGCTGTCGCGCTGGGGGAGCTCGGCGACCTGGTGGGATCATCCCCGCTTGCGCGGGGCCGACGGCGCCGGGGGCATGTGCGTCGAGGTAGGCGAGGGATCATCCCCGCTTGCGCGGGGCCGACCATCGGGATAGGTGATTCCTCGGGAGATGACGAGGATCATCCCCGCTTGCGCGGGGCCGACATCCACGCAATTAGGTAGTGGATGAGCCACCGGGGATCATCCCCGCTTGCGCGGGGCCGACGCGCCAATCGGCTGGACACGTACGCCCGCACAAGGATCATCCCCGCTTGCGCGGGGCCGACCTGGTCAGGACCCAGGACGTAGAGCGTTTCCGTGGATCATCCCCGCTTGCGCGGGGCCGACGACCCCCATCAGTACGTCACGACACAGTTCGCAGGATCATCCCCGCTTGCGCGGGGCCGACCCAGAGTCCATGCTCCAGCTGGCCAAGAGCCCAGGATCATCCCCGCTTGCGCGGGGCCGACCGCTCGGTCATGACCGAGCCAGCGACAGTGACGGGATCATCCCCGCTTGCGCGGGGCCGACCCAAGCTCCCGCGCGATCGCGCGGGCCTCGTCAGGATCATCCCCGCTTGCGCGGGGCCGACCCGCCGGCACCCTGGTTGATCGCCTTGAAAAGGGGATCATCCCCGCTTGCGCGGGGCCGACCCCGGGTCAACGGGGGCGTCACCGAGGCCCCATGGATCATCCCCGCTTGCGCGGGGCCGACCCTTCAGCTCGGACGCGAAGTCGGACGCTGTGGGGATCATCCCCGCTTGCGCGGGGCCGACCAAACTGAAAAGGAATCGCGGGATCAGTCCTCGGGATCATCCCCGCTTGCGCGGGGCCGACCAACCAGCGCAGCCCACGCAATGGTCTCGGCGAGGATCATCCCCGCTTGCGCGGGGCCGACCGCTCGATACGCGCCGCGATGGAGCGGGCGAGAGGATCATCCCCGCTTGCGCGGGGCCGACCCCGGCAACGGTCGTTGCCGTGAACAGACCCGGGGATCATCCCCGCTTGCGCGGGGCCGACCGCGACACCGACGCGGGTAGCTGCCTGGATGCGGGATCATCCCCGCTTGCGCGGGGCCGACATGACTCCCTCGTCAGCGAGGCGGCCGATGTACGGATCATCCCCGCTTGCGCGGGGCCGACGTGGTCTTCGAGGATCCGGCGCGCGGCCTGGAAGGATCATCCCCGCTTGCGCGGGGCCGACGGCCAGTCGACGTGGTCGAGCGGGGTCACAGTTGGATCATCCCCGCTTGCGCGGGGCCGACCCAGCGGACGTCGCGACCGCATGGAGCGCGTCCGGATCATCCCCGCTTGCGCGGGGCCGACGCTCAGCCAGCCTTCGGTCACCATGGCGACGAGGGATCATCCCCGCTTGCGCGGGGCCGACGATGGTGAGTCCTGCGAGTGCCCAGAAGCCGCGGGATCATCCCCGCTTGCGCGGGGCCGACGCTGATCATCCTGGCTGCCATAGCCGGGTGGATGGATCATCCCCGCTTGCGCGGGGCCGACCCGGCATCTCGGCTCACTCGGACTCCTCCCGAGGGATCATCCCCGCTTGCGCGGGGCCGACGTTGAGGCTGCGCTGATTGAGGCGTTCGATCGTGGATCATCCCCGCTTGCGCGGGGCCGACGACGGCCTGGTTGACGAGGTCGCCGTGGATCGCGGGATCATCCCCGCTTGCGCGGGGCCGACGTCATCGAGAGGGAGGAATCAGCCTGATGTTCAGGATCATCCCCGCTTGCGCGGGGCCGACTGACCGACGGTAGCGCCGGTGACCGCTGGGCAGGGATCATCCCCGCTTGCGCGGGGCCGACGACACCGGACCGGACTACGTGTATACCAAACTGGGATCATCCCCGCTTGCGCGGGGCCGACATACCACCGTCGCCAGGTGCGGGCATTGCTCCCGGATCATCCCCGCTTGCGCGGGGCCGACTTCCCGTACCGGCGCTGCCACGGCTGTGAACGGGGA
>NZ_CAUVXG010000020.1:44128-44804 GCF_963555885.1 Protofrankia sp. Cr2 | reverse complement strand
CCGACACCAGGTACTTACGACTCCAGCACCGCTGGTCGGGATCATCCCCGCTTGCGCGGGGCCGACAACCGGAAAGAAATCGAACGGGAGGCAAAGAAGGGATCATCCCCGCTTGCGCGGGGCCGACGAGGTGAGACGACGCATGGGAGCTCCCTAATAGGGATCATCCCCGCTTGCGCGGGGCCGACCGCTCGATCCGCCGGTTGCCTCGGGCGATACCGGGATCATCCCCGCTTGCGCGGGGCCGACAGGCCACCGGTAGCGGACGAGGCATGAGTGTGAGGACCATCCCCGCTTGCGCGGGGCCGACTCGTAAAAGTTGTTTCCGATGATTGATATGTCGGAATCATCCCCGCTTGCGCGGGGCCGACGGACACGTAGGCGATGGCGCGCAGCGGTGTCTTGAATCATCCCCGCTTGCGCGGGGCCGACCTCGTCCGCGAGCAGCCCGCGGGGGATGCCCGCGAATCATCCCCGCTTGCGCGGGGCCGACACCGGCCGCGATCGAGACCGCGACCTCGATGCGGAATCATCCCCGCTTGCGCGGGGCCGACACATCCGCACGCTGGAGAAGGCCGTCGCAGACAGAATCATCCCCGCTTGCGCGGGGCCGACCCAACTCGGGCCGCATCATCAGCGGTCGGCCAGGAATCATCCCCGCTTGCGCGGGGCCGAC
>NZ_CAUVXG010000020.1:32241-44002 GCF_963555885.1 Protofrankia sp. Cr2 | reverse complement strand
GACTCGATCATCCGGCCGTGACCGACGTGGCGCGAATCATCCCCGCTTGCGCGGGGCCGACCACAGCGCCCCGTAGCGGGCGGCCCGACGGGACGAATCATCCCCGCTTGCGCGGGGCCGACCACGAACCCGACGTCATCCGGGACGGACTGCGGGAATCATCCCCGCTTGCGCGGGGCCGACAAAGCGCAGGCCGTGGCACTGCGCACACTCCTGGAATCATCCCCGCTTGCGCGGGGCCGACCTCCGCAGCAGCTGCCGTACTGGGAACGCAAAGGAATCATCCCCGCTTGCGCGGGGCCGACCGTGACCCATCCGCGCTGGACGTAGGCGCCCGAGAATCATCCCCGCTTGCGCGGGGCCGACCGCGCAGCATCACGACAACCTGCTGAACGTCGCGAATCATCCCCGCTTGCGCGGGGCCGACAACGCGTAGGCGTCGTCCAGCTGGAGCTCGACTGGATCATCCCCGCTTGCGCGGGGCCGACAGGGTCGCGTTGCGCCTGCCAGCGTGCCAATGCGGATCATCCCCGCTTGCGCGGGGCCGACGAACGGCGTCGGCCCGTACTCGCGTAGACCGAGGGATCATCCCCGCTTGCGCGGGGCCGACACTTGCTGACCTGGGATGTTACCGCCGGAAACGAGCCGAGAGAATCAGTCCGTCAAAGTCGACCGGGCGCCAGCGGTCCCGACCAGCGGTACGGACAGCCCAGCCCTGCTCGTTGGCGGCGGGCTCGACGAGGACCACCTGCCCGTCACCGATACGACTGGCGAGCAACTCCCAGAGACGGTCCTGGACACGCCGACCGGGCCGCAAGCTTCGCTGATGCCCCGCTTGATTCGTGGGCGAGGACAGCAGAGGCGACCGGAATGTCCGAGATTGGAAGTGGCCGAATTAAGGCGCTTGCAGGCCAGGGGCATGGGGATGATCGGATTGCTGTCGCGGTGGCGTCCTTTCAGGGGGTGCCAGATCCTGTTCGCGGTTGTCTGCCAACTGTCTCTGGGTGGTCCTGTCCGGCTAACTGGTGACCGGAACAGGGAGACGCGTCATGGGCTGGTCGCAGGTTGTCGGTGGCGGTCGCTATGGTGCGGCTGGTGTCGACACGGGAGCGCATTATGGTGGAAGGGCATTTGACGTCAGGGTTGGAACCGGAGGTGGCCCGGTATCTGGGCGTGCTGTGGGGGAAGTCGAAGGAGAGAGCCGGCGGCCAGACCAATCTCCTTCTGTCGCACCTGCTCGATACCGCCGCCGTAGCAGAACAGATCTGGGATCACTTCCTGGCGCCCTCCACTCGGACGCTGGTGGGGGAAATCGCAGGCCGTCCGGAACAGGGGAGACGGTTTTTCGCGTGGCTGTGCGGTGTGCACGACTGTGGGAAGGCGACACCGGTACATCAGCGGCTGTGGCCTGAGGGTGGACGCGCCGTCCAGCAGGCCGGCCTGACCTGGCATGAGCCGACAACGGCGAAGAGCAAGTGGCGGCACGACAAGGCCGGGGGTAACCTCGTACGCCGGCTGCTTTCAGATGCCGGTTGGCCGCCGGAACACGTGGACTGGATCTGGCCGCTGGTAGCCGGGCATCACGGCGTGTTCCCGTCCGAGGGCCAACTTCAGGAGCAGAGAAAGTGCAGGGGCCAGTTGTTGGGAACGGGCCGGTGGCCTGAGGTTCAGAGGGCGGTGCTGGAGGTTTTCACCCGCGAACTGGGCTTCCCCGATCTGGTGGCGGTAAAGCCGGTTCGTGTGCCGTCGAGGGCAGCTCAGCTGCACCTGAGTGGTCTCGTGGTGATGGCTGACTGGATCGCCAGCGATGAGGATCATTTCAAGGGCGAGGACGATCTAGAGAGAGTCTGCCTGGCTTCGGCTCGTGGCCGTGCAGAGGCGGCATGGAAGGCGCTTGCCCTACGTCGGGGCTGGGGATCCGTGTCGGTTCCCGGACCGGAATTTTTTCAGGATCGGTTCGGCCATCCTCCGCGGGCCTCACAGGTGATGGTGGTCGAGGCCGCGCGGCGGATGGAGGCTCCCGGCCTGTTGGTGGTCGAGGCCCCGATGGGTGAGGGCAAGACGAAGGCGGCGCTGGCGGCGGCGGAGGTGCTTGCGGCGCGGTTCGGAGCCGACGGGATCTTTGTTGGGATGCCGACACAGGCGACAAGCGACCCGATGTTCAGCCAGGTGCGTGCGTGGCTGTCGACGATCGATGCCGATCTGGCTGCCCAGGTTGCTTTGCTTCATGGTAAACGAATGTTCAACAAAGAGTGGAAGGCGCTTCTGGAAGCGGCGGGACCCGATCCGGACCGCCGGTTCGGCAGTGTGGACGAGTGCGGGATGTGTATTGATGACGATCCGTTCGGCCGTGATGCCGCGACCTTCGGTACAGAGGCTGCGTGGGACACCGTTCCGCCGGAACGGCAGGCGCCTGCTCAGTGGTTCCTGGGGGCCAAGAGAGGGCTCCTGTGCCCCTTTGTCGTGGGGACAATCGACCAGCTGTTATTCGCGGCGACCCGGACCAAGCATGTCATGCTGCGGATGGCCGGCCTTGCGGGCAAGGTGGTGGTGCTGGACGAAGTGCACGCTGCGGACGTCTACATGTCGCAGTTCCTCAAGGAGGGGCTGCGCTGGCTGGGGCAGGCCCGGGTTCCGGTGATTCTGCTGTCTGCGACGCTGGCGCCCGGCCAACGCCGCGAGCTGATCGAGGCGTACCTGGCGGGGGCGGCCTCCCAAGAGGAGTACCGGATCGAAAGGGCACCTGAACCCCAGGGTTACCCTTCCCTCACGGGCGTCTGGCTCGATCCGGATGGGGCGACGCCACGGTTTCTGCTCGACAGCACCCCGACCTGGCGTTCGGACCTCCCGGTTCAGGTGGAAATTTTGCCGGAGAAGATCCTTGGTAGGCGCGCGGCGCGGGAAGAGAAGATCGACGCGCAGGATGTCGCCGACCGCGCGGTCGCCGATCTCCTTGAAGACCGGCTGATCGAAGGCGGATGTGCACTGGTGATCCGCAACACGGTCGCGCGTGCGCAGTCGGCATACGTCGTGCTACGGGAACGCTTCGGCGGCGACGTGCGGCTGCTGCACGCACAACTGACCGTCCAGGATCGTGCGGACCGCACACGACAGTGCCTGGATCTTCTGGGTCCGGAGCGGGAGCCAGAGTCCAACCGGGAACCCGGAGCGACCCGGCCGTCTCGCCCCTCGCGACTTGTGCTTGTGGCCACTCAATTAGCTGAACAGTCTTTTGACGTTGATGTGGATCTACTGATTTCCGATCTGACCACCATCGATCTGCTCTTGCAGCGGATCGGTCGTCTCCATCGCCATTCGGGAGTGAAGCGCCCAGTTCCGGTTCACCTCCCACGGGTGGTTGTGACCGGTTTTAGCCCCGGCAACGGAAAGCGACCGTCGATTCTCTCCGCCAGTGAGAAGATCTACGGCCGGTATCTGCTGCTGCGCTCGGCCGCGGAGGTGTTGAGCGTGGTCGGGGTGTCGCGGGAGATATCCGGCGCTGGGGGCGCCGGCGGTAAATGGTCCATCCCCAGCCAGGTACCCGAATTGGTTCGTCGGGTGTATGACGATCAGGAGGATGTGGTCCCATCCGCGTGGGCTGAGGACGAGGAATCCGCGAGACAGGAGTGGGCGGCGGGGGAGCGAGCCCGTGCTGAGCATGCGTCCGCGTACCTGCTGACCAGGCTCGGTGAACATGAGAACAGCACCTTGGCTGGCCTGCACTTTGCTGGCGCCTCCGCGGGTAGCGGCGAGAGCTCGCTTGAAGCCGTGGTGCGGGATGGACCACGTTCCGTAGAAGTAATCTTGGTTGTTTGGGATGGGGGGATCTACCGGACGTTGGCCGGACGGCCTCTGACAGCCAACGGGGACGTGGCCCACGATCTGCTGGATGAGGTGCTCGGGTCTACAGTTCGACTTCCGGTAAATTTCACGGATCCCGCATTGAACGAGCTGCGTCCACTCCCCGCATGGCACGGACACCCATGGTTGCGATACAGCCTTGCCCTGGTCCTGGACGAAGCGCGCCGCACTGTGCTTGACGGCCAGACGTTGCGCTATGACGGCGACCGCGGTCTGGTACAGGAAGTCGTGGCGGCGAGCGGTCCCGCGTGTCGCCCCGGTTGAGGCAGGCGGGTTCGCATGGTGCGGTGAGCACCATGCGAACCCGACAGATCCCCGCGGGCGCGGGGCCGACTCGGCACCCTGATGCCGTACCAGACACAGACACGGGCCATCCCCGCCGGTGGCGCCATAGATCATGGACCACCTGTGCGGGGCCTAGGGTCATCTTCGCACTCGTACCAGGGACCCGGTGAGGGTCCGTCTGGCTTGCAGGGCTACTCTTCAGACAGAGTCATGGTCTAGACAGAGACAGTTACCCGATGAGAGGATGAGAGCGTGGCCGCGCCCAGCAAGTACCCGGACGAGCTGCGTCAGCGTGCTGTCCGCCTCGTGTGGAAGATCCGCGAGGAGCAGCCGACCGAAGCCCGCTATGCGATCACTACCGTCGCACGGCGGTTGGGTATCCACCCGGCGCCGGTTTGACTCATCCAGTCGAGGGTTCTGAATGATGTTCCAGCGTTATTTGGTCGGTTGTCGTTCATTATATTTGTACCGAGGGGCTCAATGGTGACCTATAGAAGCGATAGCGGTAGTTTGGTCGGGTAAATCTACATTGGAGATCAATTTGTTATTCAATCTTATTGATCAGCCCTGGCTGGTTGCACGCCCGGTGGGTGGGGGGCGGGTGGCCGAGTACTCGCTGAGACAGATCCTGATGGAGGCGGAGAACCTTGAGGATCTGGTGGTGGACGTGCCCACGCAGAAACCGGCCATCCTGCGGCAGCTACTGCTGCCGATCGTTCTGCATGCGCTCGATAGGGTTCCGGACAACCGCGCATGGGCGAGGCTCTTTCATGCTGGCGCGTTCAGCCCGGAGCAGCGCAAGGCGCTCAACGACTATCTCGACGCGTGCCGCGATCTGTTCGACCTCTTCCATCCAACAGACCCATTCGCACAGGTCGCGGATCTGCATACAGCCAGGGACGAGACCAAAGGAACAGCTTTGCTGGTGGCGACGGAGGCGACTGGAAACAACGTTCCTCTGTTCGCGTGTCGGACCGAGGGAGATCCGCTGGAGTTGACACCTGCTCAGGCGGCACGCTGGCTCCTGCACACCCACTGCTGGGACACGGCCGCAATCAAGACTGGGGTTGTGGGGGACAGCCAGGTCAAGGCCGGAAAAACCACCGGTAACCCGACCGGTCCGCTTGGTCAGTTCGGTGTGGTAATGCCCGTCGGTAGGACGCTCTACGAGACCATTCTGCTCAACCTGCCAAGCGGAGGCGTTCAACTTTCCGACGACCTGCCCCAATGGCTGCGGAGATCCCGGGACGGCCGGGTAGAGGAGACCCAGTCCGTCGCACTGCCGGCTTGGCAGGCGCGGGCGGCCAAAGGGCTGCTTGACCTGTGGACGTGGCAGTCCCGACGCATCCGGCTGATTCCACAGGAAACCCCGGTGGGGATACGTGTAACCCGCGTGATCGTGGCCGCCGGAGACCGCTTGAGTCAAACACCGGATTTCGAACCACACGCCACATGGACGCTGGACCCGGCAGGTGGTACCCGAGGCGGCAGAAGCGCCAGCTCGAGAAAGACCGGGAAACCCGCGAAACAGACCGCCCTCCTGCCGAGACGCCCGCGCCGCCACCAGCCGGGCAAGGCTGCGTGGCGCGGGCTGGACGCGTTGTTGGCTACAGATCGCGAGGACACGGATGCGACGACAACCACGGCCGGGTTCCACACCAGTCTGCTGCTCGACCAGCTGCGCACACGGCGTGAGACGATGCCCAGCGATTTTCCCCTGCAGGTCGAGCTGAGCGGCATTGTGTACGGGACACAGTCCGCGGTCGTCGAGGACATCCTGTTCGATGCGATTCCTTTGCCATTGACCTCCCTGGGTGCGGATTCCCTCGTCCACGCAGTCCTGCTGGAAATCACCTCACAGGCAGAGGAGCTCGCCCAGGCCGTGAATTATCTCTCCGCCGACCTGCGCCGGGCCGCGGGGGCCGACCCCATCCCGTGGGATCGCGGACAGCGGCCCGGCGACATGGTCCTACATGCCTTTGACCCATTGGTGCGCCGTTTGTTGGTCGGGCTCCGTGCCGTAGGCGAGGACGTCGACCAGATCGAACGCGGACAGCTCGCATGGGAGCAGGTGGCCTGGCAGCGCACATGGGAGATCGCCGAACAGGTCTTCGCCACCGCTCCGCCGACCACCTTCGCCGGGCGGATCGACCAGAAAAAGAACAAGGAGGGTAGCCAGGAAGGGAAGAAGGCAATCTATCGGATGAGTACGGCCGAGGCCAGCTTCCGTCGTCGAATCAACCAGATTCTCACCCGCGCGGCCGAAGCCCGCAGCACGCTGAAGCGCCCCGAGACCAAAGCCGATGCCGTCCCGACAAACGTAGTGTGAGGTATCCATGTTGACAAACCCGCATACTCGATACTGGAATCAGTATGTGGACGCGGACGGCGCGTGGAAACGTGACCCCCGCACCGCCTTGGAACAGCGCCCACCGGGTGAGGACCTAGCCACCTTGCGGTCCGGCCTAGGGCAGCCGGCCGGTTCTGTACTGGCGATGTGGCGGTTCTACACGTGTGTCGTCGATGAGAAAGCCGCACGGCGGGACGAGGTTTCCGAGGAGCAGGCCGCAGAGCACGCCGCTTTGGCCCTGTTCGGCCTGCATCAGCAAAGCCAACAGGAGCCGATGCATCATCCAACGGTCGGAGTCGGGCAGGCTCTGCGCGCTCTTCGGCATAGTGACAGGTTCAGCGAGGACGCCGTCGACGCCCGTGTGGAGGCCGCAGCCACGGCCACCAGCGTTACGGCCGTACTCTACCGTCTCCGGGGTCTGGTCACTCAACTGCGGACCATCCGCCAGCCCCTGGACTACGACCTCCTCATGAAGAACATCAACGACTGGCACTACGTTGAGTCCCGCCAGCGTGTCCGACGCGCCTGGGGCCTGGGGTACTACGTCTGGGGCCAGGAGGCTTCGGTCGGATCCAAGGACAAAGACACGACCTCTCCCAGCTCCTGATCTTCCTCGTAGTGGATCCGGCGAGCGCTCCCCGTTGACGGCAGCTTTCACCGTCTGTAGCCGATCCCGTCTCCGTTCCGCTCATCCAGCCGTCCAACCGCGCCACTGACGAACCGCTCAGGAGCGCCTCACATCCAGCCAGGAGACAGTGATGAACCCGCGTCTCTATATAGACGTCCACATTTTGCAGACCGTCCCGCCGGCGAACCTGAATCGTGATGATCAAGGGAATCCCAAGGAGGCATACTTCGGCGGTGTGCGTCGTTCCCGGGTCTCTTCACAGGCATGGAAGCGGGCTACCCGCATGGCCTTCGCAGGGCGCCTCCCTGAGGAGAAACTGGCCACCCGCACCAAGAAAATCGCCAGCCAACTCACCGAGCGTTTGGAGGCCCGCACCGACCTGGACCCCGCGGCCGCAGCCAGGATCGCCGGAGCCCTCCTGCTGGCCACGCTGGACATCAGAGCAGGTAAGAAGGCAGGGGACACCGCCTACCTGCTCTTCTACGGTCGACAGCAACTTGAGGAGATCGTCAACCTCGTCGTTGACCAACTGGACGAGCTTGCCGTTCTGGACGATGTTGACCTGGCCGCGGCGGTTAAGGAGTTTCCAGTACGGGAGAAACTCGGTGCCGGCCATCCTATGGACGTCGCGTTGTTCGGCCGGATGGTCGCTGAAATCCCCTCCCTCAACGTCGACGCGGCAACCCAGGTCGCTCACGCACTGTCCACTCATGCAACCGAGCTGGAGTTCGATTACTACACGGCTGTCGACGATGAGAACGCGAAGGAGGAGACCGGTGCCGGCATGATCGGCACGATCGGTTTCAACTCGGCGACTCTCTACCGTTACGCGACGGTGAGCCTACATCAGCTCACGGCCAACCTCGGCGAGGATACCGCCGCAGCATTCGACGCCGTCGAGCTGTTCCTGCATTCTTTCGCCCGATCGGCCCCCTCCGGCTACGGCAACTCCTTCGCTCATCGGACGCTGCCCAGCCTCGTCGCCGTGGTGGTCCGCCGGGATCAGCCGGTCAACCTTGTATCCGCTTTTGAAAACCCTGTCCGTGCGCGGAATGGCATTGTGGCGGTATCCGCCCGCCGCCTGGCTCGGGAACACATCCTCGCCACCAGCCAGTGGGGCGACACCCCCCTGCACACTGGCCTGTGCCACACGTTCGACCCCGACGACGAGGAGACCTCTGCCACGGCCGCCGCTCTCAGCACGGCGTTCTGCCCGGCTCAGCCCTTCCCCACGCTGCTCGCCAAGCTGCGTGCCAGCCTTATCGAGACGGTGAAGCAGGGCTGATGACCACCATTGACACTACCGAGAACGGCAGTAACCCCACCGAGCCGGCCCATCAGCTCGTCCTGCTCCTGCGCCTCGCGGGGGCACTGCAGTCCTGGGGTGACCGCAGTGCCTTCAACCGCCGAGAGACACGACCTGAACCGACCAAGTCCGGTGTCCTCGGGCTCCTCGCAGCCGCGGCGGGCCGGCATCGCGAAGCCTCGCTCGCCGACCTGATGGAGCTACGGTTGGGCATCCGGGTCGACCAACCCGGCACGCTGCTCCGTGACTATCACACCGTCAGTGACTATCGGGGTCGTCCCTTGCTCCAGGCTGGCGTGTCAGCCAAAGGGGTGCAGAAAGCCACGTCGCCAGCCAAGCCCACGCACGTCACCCAACGCTTCTATCTTCAGGACGCCGTGTTCGTCGCCGCCGTCGCCGGACCGCAGCCGCTGTTGGAATCCCTCGCAGCGGCCATCCGCCGACCCGCCTTCCCCCTCGCACTGGGACGACGCTCATGCGTGCCCACCCAGCCAATCTGGCTGGGGCTGCGCAGCGGCGCACTCCAGGACGTGCTCCGCGACGAGCCCTGGCAGGCATCGCAACACGTCCGTACGGCGTTCACCCGCCGTAACAAGAAACGCCCCGATCGGATTGACCTGTCGGCGACTATCGACGACACCGAAGGCGATGACATCCTGCACGACGTCCCCGTCTCCTTCGATCCCCGCAACCGGCATTTCATCAGCCGGCGCGTCCGCCACACCTGGCTGTCCGTGCCCACCGGATTCCCCCCTGCGGATGGCCCGGTGAGCCTCGAAGGCACCGGCGCCGAGACTGGGATCGGCGCGCACGACCCCTTCGCCCTGCTGGGTTGGTGACTCCCATGACCTACCTCTCCCGCATCCGCATCAACCCGCTGCGCGCTGAGAGCCGCAAGCTACTTGGCAACCCCCGGGCCATGCACGGCGCCGTCATGAACGGCGTCGCCGACGACCCACTGGCGGAACGGGTGCTGTGGCGCCTGGACTCCGACAACCCTCGCCGGCCCATGCTCTACGTCCTGACCAGGTCGCGGCCGGACTGGACGCACATCATCGAGCGAGCCGGCTGGCCGGATGCCGACGGGGAGCACGCCACCGTTCGCGGCTACGGCCCGCTACTCGCTCAGATCGCCGTCGGCCGTGAGTTCGCCTTCCGGCTGACGGCCAGCCCGGTGCAGAACACCTCGACCCCGGTGAAGCCCACGGCGGACCAGGCCGCACGTACCGCCCGCGGTGAGACCCGTTCCTTCCGTCTCGGCCACCGCACCGCCGCAGCCCAGCTTTCCTGGTTACTCCAGCGGACCCGGCGCTGGGGCTTCGAGATTCCCGAATCCCGGACGGACGCCGCCGCCCCTGGCCTCGCCGCCAGGCCGGCCGTCGATGGCGAGAGCACCGAGTGGCCCAGCGGGGACCATCCTCGAGAAGTTCGCATCACTGCCCGTGACCGGTGTTCCTTTGCCAAGAACGGTCGTGGCGCTCCCGTCGTCGTGCATACAGTCACCTTCGAAGGCCACCTGCGCGTCACCGACGCCGGCTTGCTCACCGACCATCTGCTGGGCGGCATCGGCCCCGCCAAGGCCTACGGCTGCGGATTGCTCACCCTCGCATCCCTGCGTGGCAGCCACTCCGGTCAAGAGAAGGACTGAATCATGGCCGACATCTGGTGGAAGGCCGACCCACTCGACCTGCATCGCCTGACGGACCGCGTCTCCAGCGTCTACGTCGAGCGTAGCCACCTCGACCGTGACGAGAACGCCATTGTGATCATAAACAGGCGGGAAACCGTTCGAGTCCCCGGAGCGATGATCGCCGTCATGCTGCTGGGTCCCGGCACCCGGGCCACCCATGCGGCGATCAGCTTGCTTGCCGACTCCGGCACAGCCGTGTGCTGGGTCGGTGAGCAAGGTGTACGCCTGTACGCTGCGGGCCTTGGCCCCAACCGTGCTGCGCGCCTGCTCTACCGGCAGGCATGGCTCGTCACCCGCACCAAGGAACGCCTGGCCGTCGCCCGCGCCATGTACGACATGCGTTTTCCCGATGAGGATGTCTCCGGCCTGACCATGCAACAGCTACGCGGCCGGGAAGGTGCTCGCGTCCGCAAGCTGTATCAAAAGCATGCCCAGCGCACCGGCGTTACCTGGCACGGCCGCGTATACCGCCCGGGTGACCCCTATGCCGCGGGCGACGACCTCAACCGCTTGCTTTCCGCGGCCAACGCTGCACTGTACGGAATCTGCCACGCTGTCATCGTCGGTCTCGGCGCCAGTCCCGGCCTCGGCTTCGTCCACACCGGGTCGGCCACTTCGTTCGTCATGGATATCGCCGACCTGTACAAGGCCGACTACACCATCCCGCTGGCTTTCGACCTTGCTGCCCAAGGCCTCACCGAGGAACGGGACGCACGCCTGGGCCTACGCGACCGCATCGCCGATACTCGCCTCCTCGGCCGCATCGTCGACGACGTCAAGACCCTCCTCAGTCCCGAAGGCTCCGAGATCAACGACACCGAGGTCAACGCGCTGTGGGATGAGCATGGTGGTTCCGTGCCCGGCGGAGTCAACTGGTCTACCGAACCCGTAGGCCCCCTCGTTACCCCCACCATGGGAGAACAGCACCTTGCCGTCATCGGCCCCGAACTTGATACTCCGGCACCCGAACCGGAGCTGGAATGACCGTCATCGTCCTCATCGCCGCTCCCGAAGGGCTACGTGGTCACCTCACCCGGTGGATGGTCGAGGTGAACGCCGGTGTCTTCGTCGGTAACCCCAGTCGGCGTGTCCGGGACCGTCTCTGGGAGTTGCTTGCCAGTCGTATCGGTGACGGGCAGGTGGTCCTCGTCGAGCCCGCCGCCAACGAGCAGGGCTGGGCTGTCCGTACCGCTGGTCGGGACCGCTGGCGCCCGGTCGACTTTGACGGACTGATTCTCTCGGCTCGTTTCCGGCGGTAACATCCCAGGTCAGCAAGTGTCGGCCCCGCGCAAGCGGGGATGATCCGCCCGAGCATCGCGTGGATCACCGCGCGCTCGGGTCGGCCCCGCGCAAGCGGGGATGATCCTCATCCGAACACCGAGCATGACTGTGCGGACATGTCGGCCCCGCGCAAGCGGGGATGATCCCTACGGGGCGATCGGATGACGATCTCCCGACCCGTCGGCCCCGCGCAAGCGGGGATGATCCGGAGCGACGGGCCGCCACTGTCGGACGTCGGGTGTCGGCCCCGCGCAAGCGGGGATGATCCCCGCTCCCTGTCTGGGGCACACCGGGAACGCCGGTCGGCCCCGCGCAAGCGGGGATGATCCCTGCTAGAAAGCGGGCGGGGAGGGCGCTGGA
>NZ_CAUVXG010000020.1:21322-31657 GCF_963555885.1 Protofrankia sp. Cr2 | reverse complement strand
TCGCGTGGGTGCGTGCGCGCCTCCTTTCTCTCCGTCGGCCCCGCGCAAGCGGGGATGATCCCAGCTCTGAGATTCCGGTGACGGGTACGGCGACGTCGGCCCCGCGCAAGCGGGGATGATCCGGCGCTGCGGGCGATGGAACGGCGCCTACGCGCGTCGGCCCCGCGCAAGCGGGGATGATCCTCCGTGTTTTCCCGCTGCTCATGGTGCCGCTGGGTCGGCCCCGCGCAAGCGGGGATGATCCATCCGGTAGTGGATAAGCCAGCTGGCCAACCAGGTCGGCCCCGCGCAAGCGGGGATGATCCTGGTCCGGGTTGATTTCGGCGACCGGATGTTCGGTCGGCCCCGCGCAAGCGGGGATGATCCCGCTGGCGGCAGCCGGGCGGCTGGTGGGCGGCTGGTGGTGATGTGTCGGCCCCGCGCAAGCGGGGATGATCCGAGATTGAGCTGTATGGCAACGCCTTTGAGCAGGTCGGCCTCGCGCGTGCGGGGATGATCCCCGATCGCGGCGCGGAAATAATGGCCCGATCCAGTCGGCCCCGCGCAAGCGGGGATGATCCCAAGGAGAACCTGTCGCAGCTTCCTGAAAACTGGATCTGGATCTGGCCCTGATCTTGTGGTCGGGGTGGCCCCGGCGGCGGTCAGGTCGCGAGGAGTACGCGTTTGCGGAGCAGGTCGAAGTTCGCTCTGCCGTACATTTGCCTCTTGATCATTTTGATGCGGTTCACGGTGCCTTCGACCTGTCCGGAGCTGTGGGGCAGTGTCAGGCCGTTGAGGACGGCGTCGTGGTCGCGGAGCAGGCCGCGGGTGAAACGGTGCAGTTCAGGGAGGTCGTCGGCGTCGACAGCGGCGATCCAGCTGTTGAGCCGGTCGCCGTGGCGTCCGGTGAGCATCTGCGCGAACGCGGTGACGTGACCCGCGAGGGTCTGCAGGTGCTGGCAGCGGACGAGGACCTGCTTCAACGCGAGGGTTTCCTCCTCGTCGAGGTGGTCGGGATCGGTGAGGACCCAGCGGGTCACGGTGCGGACCTTCGGCGCCGGCGCCGGCGCCGGTGCGGGTGCGGGTGCGGGTGCGGGTGCGGGTGCGGGTGCGGTGGCGCTGGCGGCGCGCAGCGGGCGCAGGTAGGCCAGGACGGTGGCCTGGCTTCCGGGGTAGCCCTGTTCGCGGATCTCCCGGAACAGCTGACTGCCATTGGTGATCCCGGCGTTCACCCGCTCGTGGAGGTAGGGCTCCCACCGCCGCAGGACCGAACCGCGTCCGTCGCGGGTCTTGGCCAGGACGTCCTCGATGGTGGCCGCGCGGTAGTACTTGCGGACCGTTTCCTTCGCCAGCCCCAATTCCCGCATGATCGGCTTGATGCCGAGGCCCTGCGCTTTGAGGTTCTGGACAGCGGCATACCGCTCGCGGGCGTTCCGCACGAACGCCCGGCTCTCGAAGTGTTCGTCCCGCGCCTCGGCCACCGCCTCCTCGACGTCGTCCGGCTGGCTTGCGGGGGCCTCGACGGCCGGTAGGGCAGGTTCTTTCAGGCAGGAACGATGGTGGGCGACAGTCGCCTCGACGTACCCGGCGAGGTTGTGCCACAGATGCCACCTGTCCGCCACTTCCACCGCGTTCGGGGCGTCGGTGCGGGCACCGTCGGCGTAGGCACCGGCCCGGTCCCGGCAGATCACCTGCGCGCCGGGATGCTCGGCCAGCCAGCCGGCGAACGTCGCAGCCTCCCGATCCGCGAGCAGATCCACCGGCCGGTGACGGTCCAGATCGACCAGGACCGTTCCATAGACCCGCCCCCGGCGCACCGCGAAATCGTCCACGCCGAGGGTCGCCACGACACCCACCTGCGGGTCGGGTAACGCCCGCGCACCCGACGCAGCACCGTGTTCCGGCCAGCACACAGACCCATCCGCCCGGCGAGACGCGAACCGGCCCGCCCCGCCAACGCCAACCCGATCGCCTCGATCATCCCGGTAGCGAGCGGGGTGAACCGAGCATGCGGACTCGTCAGACCCACAACCTGTTCCGCGAACGTCACCCTTGAACAGCCCGAGTCCAGGCACCGGAACCGCCGGACCAGCAGATCGATCTCGACCTGGGCACCCGCGATCGCCGCATCGACCAACCGCCGCCGATACCGGCCATGCACCCGCTCCGAGACCACCCCACAACCCGGACAGGCCCTACCCGACCCTCGAACACGGGCCCACAGCCGCACACGATCACCAGCCCGGTCAACCCGGTCGAGGACCAGACCCGCCAGATACGGAAGCAGAACTCCAAGATCAGAGAGGCACCCGCCACATGATCACAGCAGCCTGATCCTGACGACTCACCGCCCCCGGGGCCACCCCGACCACAAGATCAGGGCCAGATCCAGATCCAGTTTTCAGGAAGCCTTGACAGAACCTCGGGTGTGAGCCGGCACAGCAGGTCGACGCAGTCCTGCTCCTGATGCCGGTCGACCACCTCCACGCTGGCGCCGAGCATGTCCGTGGCCAACTTCGCCTCAGCGGCCCGCTCCTCGGCCACTCGCTCCACAGCGATCGTGACGGTGGCATGCCGGGCATGCCACGCGAGGGTGCCGCCTATCCACAGCTCGGCATCGTCGGGATGGGCGGTCACCGCGAGGACGCTGCCCGGGGGTCGCGCCGCTCACCGCCACCGGCCCAGCGTGTTGACGACAGCGGCGTCCAGGGGGAGGTACGCGGCGTCCACCGAGGTGCCTTGCGGTAGTGCGGGGAGATCGATGTTGATCTGAAGACGGATCATCTGCCGCCAGGTCAGCACCTTCTCCCACATCTGCTCGGCCGCGGCCGGCGGCACCGACCAGACGGCCCGCGGCCCGTGCTTTCTCGAGCGTCAGGCCGTCGGCGAGGATACGGGCGGCTCGGTGGAGTCCGGGTTCAGGGCGCGGCGGCGGACCTCACCCGGTGTCAGACCGTAGCGTTCCCGAAAAAGCCGGGTGAGGTGCGGCTGATTGTGGAAGCCCCACCGATCGGCGATGGCGTTGATGCTGTGTCGGGCCAACAGCCGACTCTCGAGGTCGGCTTTCACGCGTTCCAGCCGTTGGGCGCGGATGTAGGCGGACACGGAGATCTGCTGATCCTCGAACAGCCGGTGAAGATACCGGGGCGAGATGTGGTGGGCCGCGGCGATCGCGTCGGGGCACAGGGCGTCGTCTGTCAGGTGCTCACGAATCCAGGCGATGATCTGTAATCGCCGTGCATCGGCCGGAGTCGTGGCGCTGTTGTCCGTGGTGTCGGCGAGCGTCGCCGCGAGCAGATCCATGCAGGCCGCGGCCAGTCGATGGCTGGCTCCCGTCCCGCACGACTGCGCATGGGCCAGCAGGCTGCGCATGCACGCGTTCAGCACCGCGCCGGCACCCTCCCGAGACGGCAGGACGCGAGCGGTCCACCGTTCGACGAGTGCTGGCGGCAGGGGCACCAGGTCGCGTGGAAAGATCAGAACAGCAAGGTGAAAGTCGTCTCGGCTGCTATGCCGGTACGGACGTCCGGTGTCGGACAGAACAAGGTCGCCGGGCTGGAGCAGGCACTCATGGCCATCTTGATCCAGCACCGTGACACCAGCCACCTGAAGTGTGATCTTGTACACGGGCCGGTCGGCGGTTCCTGTGGCGACAGCGGTACGCACGACCATGTGTGGCGATGCCTGTACGGATAGCAGTGACAGTTCTCCCAGGGTGGTCGCGTCCAGCACCGCGTGGAACGGGCCGTCGGCATCCACGACCGGTTCCAAGGTCTCGAAGGTAGTGCTGACCGCATGACGCCACTGCTCGATGTCGCGTGCTCCCTCGAAGGAGCGTGACATCGCGGTACCGGCAGGCGTGGCCGGTCCAGGAGCCGCCTCGCCGGCCTCCACAGGTGCGTTCGCTAATCGGCACCCCGCCGCACCGGTGCTGTCCACGCCTCGCCTCCTCGACCAGCCTTCGTGATCACTTTCAGGGCCGAACTGTACACCTGCGCGCAAGAATCAGGGCGCCCGTCGTCAACTGCGCTGGCCCGAACGTGGCCATCCTGACTATTGAGTCTGGTGCATGAGTCTGGTGCAGGAACCGGCGTTCGCGATAGCGCGACGAGAAGTCCAGGCGATCCACCGACGTGTGTCGGACCAGGCGTTTCAGCATCAGCTGACCGCCATCGCTGTACCGGCGGATTCCGCCGCGTGGAGGTGTCATTACTGTGGACCAAATAATAACACAGGCTGTGACCGTGGCTATCGACGACACGACCGCGATGCCCGGTCGACCAATGGTGTCGGCGGGCCGGCTGTTCATCGACGGTGGGTGGCGCGACGGAGTCGGAGAGGAGCGCCGCGCGGTGATCGACCCGTCGACCGGGCAGACCGTCGCCACGGTGGTCGACGGTGGCGAAGCGGATATCGACAGCGCAGTCAAGGCTGCTCGCAGGGCCTTCGACGAGGGGCCGTGGCCCCGGCTGTCGGGCCGGGAGCGCGCTCGCGTCCTGATTCGCGTCGCCGAGCTCGTGCGCGAGCACGCCGACGAACTGGCTCGGCTGGAAACTCTGGATGTCGGCAAGCCGATCACACTGTCCCGGGTAGTCGACGTCAATACCGTGATCGAGCAATACGAGTATTATGCCGCTCTGGCGCAGACAATCGACGGGTCGACACGGTCGATTTCCGTGCCCGCGCTGGCATATACCCGCCGCGAACCCATCGGTGTAGTCGGAGCCATCACGCCGTTCAACTTCCCGCTGATCCTCTCCAACAGCAAAATCGCTCCGGCGTTGGCAGCCGGAAATACGATCGTCCACAAGCCGGCCGAGGACACGCCGTTGTCGGCGCTGCGGATGGCGGAGCTGTTCTCGGCAGCCGGTGTGCCTGACGGAGTCGTGAACGTGGTCACCGCCGGGGCGGTGGCCGGCCAGGCGCTCATCCGCCACCCGGGTGTCGACAAGATCGCCTTTACCGGGTCGACGCCGGTCGGGCGGTCGGTGGCGAGCCTGGCCGGTGAGTTCCTCAAGCCGGCGACCATCGAGCTGGGCGGCAAGTCCGCGCAGCTGATCTTCGCTGACGCGGACCTCGACACGGCCATCGGCGCGGCGATCCAGGGATTCGTGTTCAACACCGGCCAGTTCTGTATGGGTGGCACCCGGCTGCTGGTGGCGCGCGAACTGTTCGACACGGTGGTCGAAGCCGTCGCAGGTGGCGCCGCCGGCGTGCCGGTCGGGGATCCGTTCGAGGAATCCACCATCGTGGGGCCGCTGGGCGGCGAGCGGCACCTGGCCAAGGTCGAGGACTACATCCAGCTGGCCCGTGCAACCAACGGTGTCCGGATTGTGACCGGCGGGCAGCGGCTCGACCTCGGTGGCGGCTCGTACTACGCCCCCACCGTCATCACCGGCATGCCCAATGATTCCCGTCTCGTCCAGGAGGAGATCTTCGGCCCGGTGCTGACCGTCCAGCCGTTCGAGGACGAGGACGAGGCCGTCGCTCTCGCCAACAGCACGCCCTTCGGACTCGCGGCAGGCCTGCACACCCGCGATGTCGCCCGGGCCCACCGGGTCGCGGCACGGCTTGCGGCGGGCATCGTGTGGGTCAACGGCTGGGCACTGCTCGATCCCGCCATGCCATTCGGCGGCTACAAACAGTCTGGCTACGGCCGCGAGAACGGGCCTGAAGGTCTGCACGAGTACACGCAGGTCAAGTCCGTGATCGTCGCGCTCACCTGATCCGGCGTCAGCACCGACCGATCCGGCGTCAGCACCGACCGAGCTGGAGCCAGCACCTACATCCGCGAAATCCGTGAGCATGTGACCACCGAGCAAGGAGATACAGCCAGCATGACGACGACGCAAGCGGCACTCGTCGAGAAGGCCGGAGAACCGTTCACACTGTCCGAGGTCGAGTTAGACGACCCGCGACCCGACGAGGTCGTCGTGCGCCTGGTGGCAGCCGGCGTCTGCCACACCGATCTCACTGTTGCCGGGGGCGGTCTGCCGTTTCCCCTGCCTGGCGTCCTCGGGCACGAGGGCGCCGGCGTGGTGGAAAGCGTCGGCTCCGGGGTCAGTCGGGTGCAACCAGGTGACCACGTCCTGTTGTCGTTCACATCCTGCGGCCGATGCGGGAACTGTCGGGACGGCCACCCGGCCTACTGCGCGACCTGGCTTGCGATGAACCTTCTCGGCGGCGTGCGTGCCGACGGTTCGTCGACCATCACCAGGGCGCAGGAGACGATCGGCGGTCACTTCTTCGGCCAGTCCTCCTTCTCCCGCCATGCCCTGGTCGACGAGCGCAGCGTCGTCAAAGTGGACGCCGACGTCGCGCTCAACCTGATCGCGCCGCTGGGCTGTGGCGTGCAGACGGGCGCCGGCGCGGTCTGGAACGTCCTGAATCCGCGCCCCGGCGCGACGATCGCGGTCACCGGCGCCGGTTCCGTCGGCCTGTCAGCGATCATGGCGGCTGCCCTCACACCGGCGACACGCATCATCGCCGTCGACCGGATCGAACAGCGGTTGCGCCTGGCGGTGCAGCTGGGGGCCACCGACGTTGTCAACGCCACCGACGGCGGCGTCGCCGAACAGTTGGCCGAGATCACCGGTGGCGCGGGGGTCGACGGCGTGGTCGAGACGACGGGGAACACCGCTGTCCTGCGGACGGCGATCGACTGCCTTGCCGCTCGTGGGACGGCGGTCATCGTCGGCGCGCCTCCCTTCGGCTCCGAGGTGGCGCTCGATGTCAACGCCATGCTGGGGGGGCGCCAGGTCGTCGGGATCACCCTCGGTGACAGCGAGACCGAACGGCTGCTGCCCGTTCTCGTCGCTCTTGTTCGCTCCGGCCGGATGCCGGTCCAGAAACTGATCACCGAGTACGGGTTCAGTCAGATCCAAACCGCGGTCGACGACATGGTGGCGGGAAAGACCATCAAACCGGTCCTCACATTCTAGGAGCGACCGGCAATAGGGGACGCGGCGTCGCGGGGCTATTGCCGGGCGCTCTAACTGGAAGGCACACCATGCCAGTTGATCCGCAATTCGAGGCCGTTCTCAAACAGGCTGCCGCAGCGGGCCTGCCACCGTTCCACACGCTCACGCTCGTCCAGGCCCGAGCGCTGTACGCCCAGCTGATGGCTCTACCTGACCGCCCGGTGCCCGTCGTGCACGTGGCGGACCGGACGGTGCCCGGTCCCGCTGGGGAACTCCCCGTGCGGATCTACCGGCCGGGATTGGATGGGCGCCGGCCCGTGCTGACCTATTTCCACGGTGGCGGCTGGACGCTCGGCGACCTGGACAGTGACGACTGGCTGTGCCGGCGCCTGGCCGTCGGCGCCGACGCGGTCGTGGTCAGCGTCGACTACCGGCGTGCGCCGGAGCACCCCTTTCCGGCAGCGCTGAACGACGCGGTCGCGGGCTATCTGTGGGCCCGGGAGCACGCCGGCGAAATCGGCGGTGACAGCGGCCGCGTCGCCGTCGGAGGATGGAGCGCCGGCGGCAACCTCGCCGCCGCGGCATGTCTCGAGCTGCGGGGCGAAAATATGCCGGCTGCTCAGCTACTTCTGACGCCCGCCGTCGACGCCACTATGGCCTTGCCCTCGTACACCGAGAACGCGACCGGATTCGGTCTCGACGTGATGACCGGCCGGTGGTTCACGGACAACTACGTGCCTGACCCGGCGCAGCGAAGCCATCCCCTGGTGTCTCCGCTTGCGGCCGTCGACCTCTGCGGGCTTCCGCCGGCAGTGGTCTACACAGCCGAGTACGACATCCTCAGGGACGAGGGGGAAGCGTACGCGCACCGGCTCGAACAGGCCGGCACAAAGGTCATCGCGAAGCGGGTCGAGGGACTCGACCACCTTTTCCAGCTACACACCGCGGCCGTGGACGCGGCCGCAGACGCCGTCGATCAACTGATCGCGGACGTGGCGGACGTACTGCGCCTGTAATCCGCCTCGCCCGCAGCTCCGCTTCTCGCGGGGCTGCGGGCGTGCACCTCGCGATCTACGCACCCCAGCCCCGCTTCTTGATCCATACCCCTATTGCGGGGCACTCTTAGTCAGGATGTCGGTGCTGGGGATGCCAGCATTTCTCTGATCATTTTGCGCCCGGCGAGGGCACCTGCGTCGATGGCGATGCTGAGTTCCTGGATGCGGCCGTGGCCGGAGACACCGCCGGCCTTCTCCTCGTCCGCGATCACTTGTTCGAGCAGCGTCAGCGCGTCCACGTCCTGCTGCACGACTTCCCGATTCATCCGCTCGAAGAAGGCGGAGACCTCGGCGTCGCCCAGCGCGAAGTCGCGGGCCACCGCCCAGAAGTCGAACGTGCTGTGCTCGGTTTCCGGCGTTATACCGTAGAGAATCTTTGCATGCACAGCACCGGCGTCTCCGCCGGCATTTCCCGGCAGCACGCCGGCTGGTGCGATCCGTGAATGCAGCACGTACGAACAGACCGGACGGTACTCGATGTCCTGCCAGCGGTCGATGGGCGTCGAGAATCCGGTTGACTTCTCATAGAAGGGCGGGCACTCGACGCCGTGCATGTGCCGGCTGATCCGGATGACCTGCCCCGCGTGGTCGACCTCGGTCTGAATCGGCGTCGCGGCCACCTCGGGAGTCCCGATGAATCCCGCGTGCAGGTAGGTCTCGTGGGACAGGTCGAGCAGGTTGTCGACCAGGAGTTGATACCGGGCCGGCAGGGGGGCCACATCGCCGATCATGGTCCAGCCGGGGTCGTCGAGCCAGTGGTTGTCCGGAACGGCAGCGAGGTCGGCCTTGGCCTCTTCGCCGATCCAGACCCAGATCCAGTTGGCCTGCTCGACGACGCGATAGCTGCGCACCCGTGCGGTTCGCGGCACCCGCTCCTGGCCGGGTACCGCGATGCAGGTGCCCGAACAGTCGTAGGTGAAGCCGTGATACCCGCATTCCAGGTCGTCGCCCCGCAGTGTTCCGAGCGACAGCGGGTAGCGGCGGTGGACGCAGCGGTCGGCCAGGGCGACGACCCGCCCGTCCAGCGTGCGGTAGAAGACGATCGGCTCGCCGCAGATCGTCCGCGCGAACAGGTCGCGGCCGATCTCACGGCTCCAGGCCGCGACGTACCACTGGTTCTGCGGAAACACCCTCATCACCTCTCATGTCAGCGCCCCTATTGCCGGGCGCTCTCAGGGGAACACCACCAGCACGTCGGAGACCAGCCCGATTCGCCCTCGGGAGCGGACACCGTCCATCCACCACATCGCCATACTCCGTGCATCTGGATACTTCGTGCATCTGGATACTTCGCGTATCTGGATACTCCGTGTACGGAGTAACTTAAGCGTCGCACTTGAGACAGCCACCGTCAAGAGCCGGTCAAGGCGCCGTACCGCCGGGCGGTCCGGGCTATCGAGCAGTGCCGCAGTCGACGTCACCGCATGCCGGGGAATCCACGTATGGACTATAATTCCGCCAGAGCGCCGCTTCGGGAGGGATGGAACCGACCGCTGACCAGACATGTGGACGACTCGGAATGCGACGGCGGCGGATCATCCGCACCGTCGACCCGGCCGGCGCCGTCAGCCATCCAACCCGACGGACCGCGCGCGGAACCCGCGAACCTCGCGGCGCACCCGGGCCATCTCGCCCGACGGCTCCAGCAGGTGACCTATCAACTGTGGAACGCCGTGGTGTCCGACGAGACCACCCCGCCTCAGTTCGCCGTGCTCAACTGCCTGCTCGCCGAGCCCGGCGTCGACCAGAAGACGGTCGGAGAGCGCGCATCACTCGACCGTTCCAACGTCGCCGACGTGGTCGCACGACTGGTGCAGCGCGGCCTCGTCCGGCGACTGCGCGACCCCGCCGACGGGCGACGCAACGTCCTGCGCCTCACCCGACACGGCGAGGCTGTGCACGCCACGGTCGCCCGTCGAGCCGACGCGATGAACGAGATCATCCTTGGTCCACTCACCCCGGACGAGCAGGCGACGTTCCTGACACTTCTCGCCCGGATAGTCGCCGCCAGCACCGACAGGTCTACCGCCTCGGATCGGGTCGACGGCGAGCAGGCTGCGTCGTAGCCCTGTTCCTCAGCCAATCCCACCGGTGTAAGTATTCGATGCAAGATCGGCGCGAGTTTGTCGTCAGGTACGCCTATCCGGCCAAAAATCGTACCTGACGACAAACAAACGCCGATCACCATCTCCACCCTATGCGGAGGGTAACATGCTGTGACATAATCAGCGTCAATACTCCAGAAAATCGAGATCCTTTCCAGCCCCGGGCGGCACCGGCGGGAATCCTCTGCTACCTGATCGACATCTGCACCGCGTTCGCCAGGCTCGTCCACAACAGCCAAGCGACCGGTGCGTTCCGCGGAACACAGGGCCCGGCAA
>NZ_CAUVXG010000020.1:14637-20993 GCF_963555885.1 Protofrankia sp. Cr2 | reverse complement strand
ATTATGATGACTTTTTCTACCTACGATACCGTTGCGGCCCCGGCAGCGCCGTCAGCCACCCCGCCGACCCCGCCGAACGAGAGGCCGCCGCCATCGGCGCACAGGTAGCCCGCCAGGCCACCCCCACACCGAGCGAAGAAGAACCCCCGGCAGCCACCTGATCCCGATCCGGACAACCAGGACCGATCCCGAAGACCGTCATTACTCGGGGCCTGTTTCGAGGAGCGGCTCCGACTCCAGTGCGGTCAGGATCATGGTCACGACTCTCAGCACCGCATCCCAGTCTGCTTGCTCCAGCTCCGGAAAATCGCCGCGGACGCCGGCCGGACGTTCGACGGATGATCGAATGTCAGGTTCTGCGCACACCCCGGTCGTATCCGTGACCATGACGGCGGCCGGACATGCAACGGCAGACAGACGGGGGAGCATCAAGGGCATGTGGCGCCTAGCCGGGTTCGATGGCAGTACATGATCGAATTAGAACGTCACGTCACGGACAAGGTCGAAGACCCCTTGTCAATTTTCCCTATTGGCGGTCGCTCGTGATGGGAACGGAGGCGTCGAGCTCTGCCAGCGTCTGCTGCGCAATGGCGAATGCCCGGTTGGAGCGGGGCAGGCCGCTGTAGAGCGCCGTGTGCAGCAGCACTTCACCGATCTCAGCCGGGGTGAGTCCGTTGCGGATCGCGGCACGCACGTGCATCGCGATCTCGTGGTCGGCACCGAGGGAGGTCAACGCGGCCAGTGTCACGATCGACCGGTCCCGGCGGGTGAGACCGGGCCGTGACCAGACGTCGCCCCACGCGTAGCGGGTGATGAAGTCCTGAAAGAGCGCGGTGAGCTCGGTGGTGTTCGCTATCGCGCGGTCCACGTGTTCGTCGCCCAGGACGGCGCGGCGCGTCGCATAACCCGCGCTCAACGTCGCGCCCCCGGCGCCGGGCCCCGCGCCGTCCGGCGGGCAGAAGTGCTCCAGCAGGAGGCGTGCGACCTCGCCGGACCGCTCGACTGTGGCGAGGTGTGCCGCGTTGCCGAGCACCTCGACCCGGGCTCCGGCGATACCGTCGGCGATCGTCTGTGCGTGCTCGGGTGGGATGGCCGGATCGTCGCTCCCGGCGATGACCAGCGTCGGCGCGGCGATGCGAGCGAGATCGGGGCGCAGATCCATGGTGGCGATCGCCTCGCAGCACTGCGCGTAGGACTCCGCGTCGGTGCCCCTCAGCATGGCCATGAGCGCCGCCACAAGGCCGGGGTCGCGGGCCGCGAGGCCCGGTGTCACCCAGCGCTGGACGACTGCGTCGGCGATCGGGCCCAGCCCGTCGCGTCGCACCGTGGCGGCACGGTCGAACCTGGCCTTCGCGGGCGGCAGGTGGGCCGACGTGCAGAGCAGAGCCAGCCGGGCGATCCGCTGCGGATGGTGCGCAGCGATCCACATGGCTGTCATCCCGCCGAGGGACAGACCGGCCAGGTGGACGCGGGTGACGCCCAGATCGAGCTCGATCCGGTCCAGCACGGCCAGGACGTCGCGAGCCAGCTCGTCGATCGTGCACGGCTGGCCGGGCTGGCCGGGCGGGGCGGCGGGTGAGCGGCCGTGGCCGCGGCTGTCGATCCGCACGACGCGGAACCGCTCGGCGAGGACGGCGACCTGCGGATCCCACATCGCGGTCGACGCGCCGATGGAGTTGAGCAGCACGAGCACCGGTGCGCTGCGCGGCCCCTCGGCGAGGGAGTGGAGCGTGATGGTCATCGGTGCCGTCCCGCGAGATAGTGATCGACGATGTCGCCGGCATGGCCGACATCGGTGCTCGGCCGGACCCGGGCGTCGATCGCCTGCATACATCGCAGATTGTGGCTCATAGCGTCCCGGTCGACGTGCAGGCCCGACAGCGATACGCACAGTCTGGCCGCAGCGCCGCCCGCCACGTTGAGCAGCGCGGTGAGCGGTGCCCACTCGGCGTGCCATGGACCGGCGCCGCGCTGCAGCTCGCCGGGCATCGCGGCGAGAAGGGTTGCCACCAGGCCGGGCGCCTGTGCGGCCCCGGCCCGGGCCGTCACGGCCGCGATCGGGTTCTGCTTGTGTGGCATCGCCGATGATCCGCCACCGACGCCTTCGGTCACCTCGCCGAGTTCGGTCTGGGCGAGCAGCACGATGTCGGTGGCGATTTTGCCGACCGCACCGGACGCCGCGCCGAGCGCGCCGGCGAGTTCGGCGATGCGGACGCGCTCGGTGTGCCAGACCGTGCCCGGGTCGGTCAGCCCGAGTTCATCGGCCAGGGCGGCGCGGACGGCTGGACCGTGGGGATGCAGCGCGGCCAGCGTGCCGGCGGCGCCACCCAGCTGCACGGCGAGGTCCTCCCGGACCGCCCGCAGGCGACGGCCGGCTCGGTCGAGGCCTTCTCCCCAGCCGGCCGCTACCGCCCCGAACGTGGTGGGCACTGCCTGCTGCAGCAGCGTTCGTCCGGCCATCGCGGTGTTTCGATGGTCGCGTGCGAGTACGGCGCATGCGTCGGCCGCACCGTCGAGTCCGCCGCCGACGACGGCCGTCGCCCGGTGCGCCACCAGCATGGCCGCGGTGTCGAGGATGTCCTGGCTGGTGGCACCGAGATGGACGACCGAAGCGGCGTGCTCATCCGCGGCTTGCGCGAGCGCGACCCGAAGCCGGCGGACCAACGGGATCACCGGGTTGCCGTCGGCGGCGGCCTGCCGACCGAGCTCGCCAGGATCGTCGGCGGCCGCCTGCGCGCAGGCAGCCTCGATCTGCGTCGCCGTCGTACCGTCGATCAGTCCTACCGTCGCGCAGGCACGAGCCAATGCGGCTTCGACGTCACACAATGCGCCGAGCCAGGCACGGTCGTCCGTGGTGGCGGCGACCGCGGTCGCACCGAAGATCGGATCCCACAGGGCACTCACCGGTTCACCGTCCTGCTCGCCCAGCATGATCGCACCGATGTCTTCGCCATCAGATCGCGAAGAACGGGGTCTCGTCGTGACCCTGTATCCGGATGTCGAAACGCAGGCCGCCGTTCTCCTGCTCCACCGCTGTCAACAGGCGCCGCTGTGCAGGTTCGAGGCCGCCCAGCACCGGATCGGTCGCGTTGGCCGCGGCCTCGTCGGGGAAGTAGATCCTCGTGACGAGGCGATGCAGCAGGCCGCGCGCGAAGACGGACACGTCCAGGTGCGGCGCCTCGGTGCCACCGTCGCCGGCTGGCAGCGGCCCGGGCTTGAGCGTGTGGAAGACGAACGTGCCGTCGGATTCGGTCGGGCATCGGCCGAATCCCCGGAACCCGACGTGGGCACGGGCGCCGCGCGGATCGTCGGGGTGGTTGAAGCGTCCGGCGGGGTCGGCCTGCCAGATCTCAATGAGGCCGTCGGGGACCCCCTCGCCGGCGCCGTCGATCAGCCTTCCGGTGATCGTAAGCAGGCCCGCGGTCCCGGGGGCGACGACATTCGAGCCATCCGCCCAGGCCAGCACGATGGCCAGGTACGGCCCGACGGTCTGCGACGGTGTCGATCCGAGCAGCTCAGTCATCGTGCGGCTCGCTCTCGAAGGGGGTCTGGCCGCGTCCACGCAGCACGATGTCGAATCTGAAACCGAGCGCCCAGTGGTCCGTCGTCACGTCGTGGTCGTAGGACGCCACCATCCGCGCCCTGGCCTTCTCGTCCGGGACGGAATTGTAGATCGGGTCCTGGAAGAACAGCGGATCGTCCGGGAAGTACATCTGCGTGACCAGCCGTTGAGCGAAGGCCCGCCCGAAGACCGAAAAATGGATGTGCGCCGGCCGCCAGGCGTTGTGATGGTTCTTCCAGGGGTATGCCCCGGGCCTGATCGTGGTGAACCGGTACCGGCCCTGGCCGTCGGTGACCGTGCGGCCCAGCCCGGCGAAGTGCGGATCCAGCGGCGACGGCCACTGGTCGCCGACGTGTCGGTACCGGCCGCCGGCGTTGGCCTGCCACACTTCGAGCAGGGCGCCCGGCACCGCGCGGCCGTCCGAGTCCAGCAGCCGGCCATGGACGATGATCCGCTGCCCGCACGCTTCACCGCCGTCGTAACGGGTCAGGTCGTCCTCGCCCGGCCCGACCCGTTCGGAGCCGAACAGCGGCCCGGTGACCTCCGTGAGCCGATGTGGCAACAGGTGCAGTGGCCTGGTCGGATGGCGCAGCGCGGTGCTCCCGTACCCCGCGAACGACAACGAGGGGTGGGTTCCCTCGGCGTCCGCGCGATAGCCGGTCGGCATCTGCAAAGGTGGCGCCACGTGCACGTCGTTCACCGGTATGACCATCCTTCCAGGTAAGGCAGCCCGACGTAGTTCTCGGCCAGCGACGTCGCCATCGCCGTGGACGACGCGACGTAGTCGAGCTGTGCCAGCGCCAGCTGCTCGCCGAAGGCGTCATCATCGGGCGAGCGGTGCAGCATCGAGGTCATCCACCAGGAGAAGTGGGTTGCGCGCCAGACTCGGCGCAACGCGGCCTCGGTGTAGGCGGCGAGCAGGTCGTCCCGCCCTGCGGCGTAGTAGCCACCGAGCGCCCGGGACAACAGGCGGACGTCGGCCACGGCGAGGTTCATCCCCTTCGCGCCGGTGGGCGGGACGATATGCGCCGCGTCCCCGGCGAGGAACAGCCGGCCGTGCTGCATCGGCGTCACCACGACACTGCGCATCGGCGTAATCCCTTTGTCCAGCAAGGGGCCTTCGGTCAACGCGAAGCCAGCGTCGTCGGCTAGCCGAGCATGCAGCTCCGCCCAGATTCGATCATCGGGCCATTCGCCGAGATCCTCGTCGGGCGAGACCTGGAGGTACATTCTGGTAACGCTTGGTGAGCGCATGCTGTGCAGCGCGAAGCCGTTGGCGTGCCGGGCATAGATCAGCTCGTGCGAGGATGGCGGCGCGTCGGCGAGGATGCCGAGCCACGCGAACGGGTAGCTGCGTTCGTAGCTCACGAGGTCGGGCAGGTAGCTGCGGGTCACGCCGTGGAACCCGTCCGTGCCGATCACGAAGTCGCACTCCAACACGTGGCGCGTACCGTCCTGGACGAACTCGATGCGCGCCTCCTGGGAGTCGAGACCGACGAGGGCGACGTCCTCGATCTCGAATCGCACGTCGCCACCGGCGTCGAGACGCGCCGCGATCAGGTCCTTCACGACCTCCTGCTGCCCGTAGACCGTGATGCCGCGCCCGGTGAGCGCGGTGAAGTCGATGCGGTGGCTGCGCAGCCCGAAGCGCAGTTCGATGCCCGCGTGCGCCAGTCCCTGCGCGTCCATCCGCGTACCCACGCCGGCCTCGCGCAACGTCTGGACCGTGCCGTGCTCGAGGACCCCGGCGCGGACGCGGCGTTCGACGTAGGCACGGTCCCGGCGCTCGAGCACGACAGACTCCACCCCCTGCAGATGCAGCAGGTGAGCGAGAAGGAGCCCGGCCGGCCCCGCGCCGACGATGCCGACCTGTGTGCGCATGCGGGCAGCCCCTTCGCCGGTGACCGATGTCGGATGTCGGATGTCGGATGTCGGATCAGCGTGCCCCAGACTCGGCCGGTGCAGGCCTAGACTTCCGCCAGGCGGAAGACCTCTTCGAAAGCGACACACGATGAACGGCAGGCGACGCGCGTCCGGTACCCAACGGGTCCTGGCGATCCTCGACTGCTTCTGCGCCGACCGCCCGACGCTGGCGCTGTCCGAGATCAGCCGGCTGGCCGGGTTGCCGCTGACCACCACGCATCGTCAGGTGGGCGAGCTGGCGCGCTGGGGCGCACTGGAACGTGATCACGACGGCCGGTATCGCATCGGGCTACGGCTGTGGGAGGTCGGCGCGCTGGCGCCGCGCAGCATCGGCCTGCGTGAGGCCGCGCTGCCGTTCCTCGAGGATCTCTACGAGGTCACCCACGAAAACGTCCAGATCGCCGTACTGGACGGGCCGGATGTCGTCTACGTGGAACGGATCTCCGGCCGGCGGGCGGTACACATCGTGACCCGACCGGGTAGCCGGTTGCCCGCGCACGCGACGGGCGTCGGACTTGTGCTCCTCGCCCACGCGTCCAGCGGCGAGATCGACGCGGTGCTCGCCGGCCCGCTCAAGCGCTACACCGAGCACACCATCACCGACCCGACCCGGCTGCGCCGCACCATGGCAGAGGTCCGCCGGACCGGCTACGCGATCAGTGACCGCCAGATCGAGACGATCTCTGTCTCGGTTGCGGCACCGGTCTACGACTCGACCCGCACCGTCGTCGCGGCGCTGTCGATCGTCGTCGCGGCCAAGGCCGGACACGCTCGACGTTACGTGCCGGCTGTGCTGGCCGCGGCGCGCGGGATCTCCCGCCACCTCGGTGCCGGCCGCGAGAACATCGCAGCTGTCGATTGACCGCACCGT
>NZ_CAUVXG010000020.1:0-14270 GCF_963555885.1 Protofrankia sp. Cr2 | reverse complement strand
GGGTTCAAACGGTCGACACGATCACGGCTGCGACCAGTGCTGGTGGTGGTACCATAACCTTATGGTTTTGAAGAAGACGACCGTCATGGTCGACGAGGAGTACCTGCAGATCGTCAAGGAGGCAGCGGCGCGCGAAGGCCGACCCGAAGCCGAGTACTTTCGTGAGGCGTTCCGGATCGCCGCGCTGCACGCCCGCCGATGGTCCGGCGACTGGGACATCCCGGCGCTCGACTTCGGCGGCCCGGTCACCGAAGACGACGTCCGCGAAGCGGTCGACCAAGCGGTCAATCAGAAGAACGGCAGGACCGGCAACACCACATGATCGTCGTTGGTGACACCTCTGGCCTGGTGGCCGCCTTCAACGTCGGCAATCCGGAACACATGGCAGCCCGCTCGGCGCTGCGTGAGGCATCCGTGACTGTGGTCTCTCCACTGGTGTTCGCCGAAGTCGAGCACATCATCACCCGCAACATCGACCGCAGGACCGCCTACGCGGTCAATGACTGGCTGCTACAACAGGAGCGGACCATGCGCATGCTGGTCCCCGAGGTGGCAGCCGATACCCTCCGCAAGGCTCGCACGGTCCAGACCCTGTACGCCGATCTGCGCATAGACCTGGCGGACGCGGTGAACGTGGTGCTTGCGGAGCAGTACGAGACCGACAGCGTTCTCACACTCGACCGACGCGACTTCCGCGCGATGCGCCCGCTCACCAGTCACAAGGCGTTCCGTCTCCTGCCGGACGACCTGTGACCCGTTGGGGCCTACGCTTGATCCGTTCCGTCGTGACGTCGGCCCTGACCAGGCTGCTGCCTCACTCGATCGACGTCGTCGCGGACGGACCGTGACGGCCGCGAGCCAGCTCGATCACGGCGCGGGCCGCAGGACATCGGGAACCTTGAACGCCGTCCAGCCGCGGTCGCAGGTGAGCACGGCACCGGTGAGGCTGCGGGAGGCGTCGCCGGCGAGGAAGACGACGAGGTCGGCGATCTCCTCGGCGGTCTGGAGCCCGGTGGCGTGGCCGGCGGCGAAGGCCGTCCGGACCTTGTCGTTGCGCAGCAGCGGTGCGTTGATCGGCGTGTCGACGTAACCGGGGCTGATCGCGTTGACCCGGATGTTGCGCGCGCCGCAGCCGACCGCCATGGATCGGGTCAGCGTGGCAACCCCGCCCTTGGACGCGGCATAGCCGTCGAGGAGTCCGTTCGGTAGGTGTGCCATGGACGACGCGGTGTTGATGATCGAACCGCCTCCGGATGCCTGCATGGCGCCGATCGCGTAGTGACAGCAGTAGAACGTGCCGGACAGGTTGACGCGGATGACCCGCTCCCACACCTCGGGCTCGATGTCGGCGACGAACCCGTCCCCTCGGGCCAGCGCGATCCCGGCGCTGTTGTAGAGGATGTGCAGCGCCCCGTAGGAGTCGACGGCCCGGCGCACGAGCGCCGCGCATTCCTCCGGCGCGCCGACGTCGGCCCGGATCGAGCAACTCTGGCCGCCGGCCGCGACGATCAGATCCGTGGTGTGCGCGGCGGTCGCCGCGTCGATGTCGCCGGCCACGACCCGCGCGCCCGCAGCGGCGAGGGCAACGGCCGCGGCCCGGCCGAGCCCGGAGCCGGCCCCGGTGACGATCGCGACCCGTCCGTCGAGATCCATGACTTGGTCCCACCCTCCCACTCAGATGCTCATTCCGCCGTCGACCGGCAGCAGCGCGCCGGTGATGAAGCCGGACAGGTCGTCGAGCAGGAAACGCACGGCATGGGCGACCTCCTCGGGCCGGCCCACGCGCCGCGCCGGGATGAGCCGCAGCAGTTTGTCGTTCACCTCGCCCGAGGTGGCCACATGCAGGTCCGTGTGCGTCGGGCCGGGCAGCACGCAGTTGGCGGTCACGCCCTTGCGGCTGGTCTCCCGGGCGATCGACTTGGTGAACGCGATCACCCCGCCTTTCGCCGCGGCGTAGTTCGCCTGCCAGGTCGAGCCCATCGTCCCGGCGATGGAGCCGACGTTGACGATCCGGCCGAAGCCGCGCTCGAGCATTCCGGGCAGCATCTGCCGGGTGAGGTAGAAGACGCCGGACAGCGAGACCCGCACGACCGCGTCCCACTGCTCGACCGTCATCTCGTGTGCCGGGGCGTCGCTGCTGATGGCCGCGTTGTTCACCAGGTAGTCGACCGGGCCGTGCGCGGCGACGACCTCGCGGGCAAGCCGCACGCAGTCGGCCGGCGAGCCGATGTCGCCGCGATGCAGCGACACGGACATGCCCGCGTTGCTGACCTGGTCCAGAAACTCCTTCGCGCGGCCGTCGTCGTGGACGTAGACCGCGGCGACGTGGATGCCGTCGCGCGCAAGCCGCTCGGTGATCGCCGCGCCGATGCCGCGGGTACCGCCGGTGACGAGGGCCACCCTGCGAGCGCGCGACGGCCTGGCCTGGGCCGGCCCCGGGGGAACTGGCCCGAGGGGAACTGGCCCGAGGGGAACCGGCCCGGGGGGAGAGGACTCAGCCATGGCCGTCCGGGTAGCTCGCCGGCTCGGCCCCGTCGAGGAGCCCGCCGGCCCGCCGGGCGAGGTCCTTGGCGGCCTCGATGTCGTAGTGCTTGCGGGTCACGGTGCGTTGCGCGAACAGTCCGCCACCGGACTGCAGCCAGGAGACCAGTTCCCGGCCGCCGAGCGCGTCGGCGGTGACGTCGCGGATCAGATGGAACAGCCGCATCCGGTAGTAGCCGTCGACGCCGGGCATGGTCCGCAGGTACTTGTCGATATACGGCCGCAGCTGCGGGTTGTCGTAGTCGGCCATGGACGGGGCCGTGGCCACGGCACCCCCGGCGATGTCGTGCAGGTTGCGGACCATGACCGGGTAGTGCGCCGCGGCGTGATATTTGGCGGCGTTCGCGTACAGCTCGTTGGGTGCGATCATGCCGTCCTCGGTGTGGGTCGCGCCCGCGATGGACGCCTCCAGCCCGGCGCGCACCAGGGTGGCGTAGACGACCATCTCTGCGATCTTGTCTTTGATGTGCGGGATCCGGTCGACGCCGTTCGCCTCGGCGACGAGTTGGGCCATCCCGACCAGCAGGTCACCAAGGCGCGCCATGTCGGCCACCCCGTTGATCCGTTCCCACAGCCCGAGCGAGTGGGCGACCGCGGCGGACAGCTCGACCTCGCCGTCGAGGAACACCCGGTCGTAGGGCACGTGCACGTGATCGAAGATCACTATCGAGTCCGGGTCGGTGTGCCGGCCGGACACCGGGTGTGACCGCCCGTCGGGGCCGCGGGGGTGCGGGCTGGTGGCGATCTGGGTGACGCCCGGGGAGTTCACCGGCACCGCGCACGCCACCGCGTACTGCTCCTCGCCCGGCTTCATCCGCTTGGTGGGCATGACGACGAGCTCGTGCACCAGAGGCCCCATCGTGATGTGGAACTTCGCCCCGTTGATCACGATGCCGTCGGCGTCGCGGTCGACGACCCGTAGATAGAAGTCGGGGTCGTCCTGCTTACCGGGCGGCAGTGACCGGTCACCCTTGGCGTCGGTGATGACCTCGGCGAACCGTACGTCGCGGCGCCGGCAGTCGTCGAAATAGTGCAGGATCCGTTCCCGGTAGGCCGGGTTCGCCGTGGCCAGTCGCGGTGCCGCGGTCAGCAGCGCGAGGACCGCGGAGGTCAGGGCGACCGTCACGTCGCAGTCCTGGACAAGATCGAGTCTGGCCCGCAGGTCCTCGACCGTCCGGGGGATCTGGTAGATCGGGTTCGCGCCGTCCGGGTACCCCGACCGGATGCGGTCGTAGCCGGTGGCCACCCAGCGTGCGGCGTTGCCAAGCCCCGGGTCGGTGGTGACATCCGGCAGCAGGACACCGTCGAGCGCCACCCGACGCCCGTCGCGCAGCGAGTCGAGGTACTGCTCGCCGGTCATCATGGTTCCACGATCACCTTTCTCTGGTCGGTCGGTTCCGGTGCGCACCGCCGCCTTCACCGCAGACCTCATCGCTTCAGCAGCTCGCGCATCCGCGCAGCCACCGTCGCCGGGTCGAGGCCGTAGTGCCGGTAGAGATGGGTCGGGGGAGCGACGAGCGCGTAGTCGTCGGGCAACCCGTGGACGGCGAACGCAGGCGCGAGCCGGTGGCGGGCGAGGACGTCGCCGACAGCGGCCCCAAGGCCGCCGACGACGTTGTGTTCCTCGACGGTGAGCACGTGCCCCGTCTGCTCGGCGGCGGCGACGACCGCCTCCTCGTCGAACGGTTTGAGGTAGACGGCATCGAGGACACGGACGTCGATGCCGTCCGCGGCGAGCAGGCGTGCGGCGGCGAGCGAGATCTGCACGCCGAGACCGGTCGCGACAATGGTTGCGTCCGTGCCGTCGCGTACCGTGCTGAAGCGGCCGGGCGTCAGCGGCGGCACCGCGTCGTAGACCGGCTTCTCCCGGCCGCGGCCGAGCCGGATGTACACCGGCCCGTCCTGGTCGAGGGTCCCGCGCAGCACCGCGCGGGTCGCGTTCGCGTCGCAGGGCGCCACCACGGTCAGGTGGGCGATCGCGCGGGTGACGGCGATGTCCTCGACGGCGTGATGAGAGGTGCCGTAGAAGCCCATCGCGATGCCGGCGTGGTGAGCGAGCACCCGGACGGGCATCCGGGGGTAGGCGAGGTCGGTACGAAGGTGCTCGGCGCACAGCAGGCTGGCGAACGACGCGAACGTCGACACGTACGGCCGGAAACCGCAGGCGGCCATGCCCGCGGCGACCCCCATCATGTTCTGCTCGGCGATACCGAGATCGAAGTGGCGGTGCGGATGGCGGCGGGCGAAGTCGCCGGTGCGGTTGGATGTCATCAGGTCTGCGGTCAGCAGGACGATCTCCGGCCGGTCGTCGGCCAGGTCGGCGAGCTCCTCGCCCATCACGAACGCGTCGAGCTGACCGTCGCTGGTCGCGATGTTCCAGCTCGTCGGGTCGAGCGGCACGGTCATGGGGTAGCGTTCCTCTCGATCATCCGGGCGGCTCATGCCAGCCGCTCCCGGATCTCCTGCTCGGCGCGTTCCCGGTCGGCCGGCCCGAGGAAGCCCAGGTGCCACTCCTCGGCCGACTCCATGAACGACACGCCCATTCCCTTGACAGTGCGGGCGACCACGCAGGTCGGCTGATCGTCGGTAGGCGGTGGCAACGTCGCGAACGCAGTCACCAACGCCTCGACGTCGTGACCGTCCAGTTCCACCGTGCGCCAGCCGAACGCGTCGAACCGGCCGGCGATCGGCTCCACGTTCATGACCTGCGAGGTGGGGCCGTCCAGGCACGAGCCGTTGGCATCGACGACCGCGACGAGGTTGCCGAGCCGGAAGTGCGAGGCGGCCATCATCGCCTCGTACACCTGGCCCTCGTGCAGCTCACCGTCGCCCAGCACGACGTAGGTGCGGTAGCCGCGTCCGGACAACCGGGCGGCGAGCGCCATCCCGAGCCCCACCGACAGGTTGTGACCGATGGAACCGGAACTGAAGTCGACCCCCGGCACCTTCGTCATGTCCGGGTGGTCCCCGAGCGGGCTACCGAGCCGGGTATAGGAGTCGAGCCAGTCGGTCGGGAAGAAGCCGAGGTCGGCCAGACACGGGTAGAGGCCGACCGCGGCATGGCCCTTGCCGAGCAGCAATCTGTCCCGGTCCGGCCAGGCCGGGTCCGCCGGGGCCAGCTGGAGCACTCGGTAGTAGAGGACGGCGAACAGCTCGGCCGCGGAGAACGTGCTGCTGTAGTGACCGCTGCCGGCGATGCCGACGAGCCTGATCGTCTCCAGTCGGATCCACTCCGCGCGACGGCGCAGCTCGGTCGGGGTCACCTCGCGATCACGCTGGAGCACCCCGAGGGTGCCGGTGGTGGTCGTGCCGGTGGTGGTTGGAGGGGGTGCGCTCGGCTGCGCGGCGGCCGGCGTCGTCACCGCTGCTCCCGGGGCAGTCCCAGCACCCGTTCGGCAAGGGTGTTGCGTTGGATCTCGTCCGTGCCGCCGGCGATCCGCAGCAACGGTGCTCCGCACACCCACCGCGCCCAGGCGAACGTTCCCCACTCGCCGTTGTCGGCGGTGACCGCCGGTCCCAGCAGGTCCGCGGCCAGCTCGCCGATCCGCCGAGCCTGTTGCGAGTACAACAGTTTCATCACCGATCCTTCCGGTCCGGGCGGCCGGCCGGCCGCGAGGGCGGCCTCCTGGCGCAGCCCCAGGTAGCGCAGCAACCGCTCATGGATGTGGACGTCGGCGAGCCGTTGCCGTAGCAGCGGGTCGCCGATGCCGATGCCGATGCCGATGCTGTCGCGGCGCAGGTGGCGGGCCAGCGCCGTGACGCGATGGACGGGGTCCATCGCCGGCGAGGTCGCGCCGCCGCCGACGGCGGCCCGTTCGCTCATCAGCGTGGTGATCGTGGCCTGCCAGCCCTGGCCGACCGCCCCGACCCGGTTGTGGTCGGGGATCCGCACCTCGTCCAGGAAGATCTCGTTGAAGTGCGCCTCGCCGGTCATCATGCGCAGCGGTCGGACCGCGACGCCGGGACTGTCCATGTCGACGAGGAACATCGTCAGCCCGGCGTGCCTGGGGGCATCCGGATCCGTGCGGGCGAGGAGCTGCCCGACGCGGGCAAGGTGGGCATAGGAACTCCACACCTTCTGGCCGGTGACGACCCACTCGCCGCCGTCGCGCACCGCGCGGGTGTGCAGCCCGGCGAGGTCGGAGCCGGCGTCGGGTTCGGACAACAGCTGGCAGCAGACGAGGTCACCACGGAAGACACCGCGCAGGTACCGGGCCTTCACCTCTGCGCTCCCGTGTCCGATCACCGCGGGCGCCACGAGCGCGGTGCCGCTGGCGATGATGTTCTGGTTCGGCACCTCATACCCGGATTCCAGACCGCGGTAGACGTCGTCGAGGACCGGGTTGCGGCCACCGCCGCCGTACTCCACCGGGCCACCGAGCCAGCCGAACCCGGCGTCGAACACCGTCGCCCGCCACGCCTGCGCCGCGGTGAGATCGCGCCGCTCGGCGTCGGCGTCGGCGTGGACCTCCAGCACCGCGATGTCATCCGAGCCCTCGCCCCACCGCAGCTGGCCGAGGCGCTCGGGCCGGCGCTTCGCGTGCCGGTCCAGGAAGGCGGTGGCCAGGGTGGCGAACTGCCCGATCTCCTCGTCGCCTGGCGCCACTTCTGTCATCTCGCAGCCTCCTGGGCACCCCGGCCGCCGCCACTGCCTGGTCGGACGACTGACTCGTATCGTGAGCCTGGACGTGTGGGTCAAACAACCGTTAGATTGATCTGGCATGGACGGGTTCGTCAAGCGGCACATTCGTCGAGGAAGGTGATCCGCCCGATGGGACATGGCCCGGTCAGCGACGCCGACAGGCAGTCGAACGGCCCGGAGACGGGCGCTGCTGCCCGTCGGCTGTCCGCGCGACCGCCGAAGGCCGTGGTGGGCGAGTCCCGCTGGCACGAAATCCTTGATGTCGCCGCCCATGTGTTCTACGAGAAGGGCTACGAGGGGACCACGATCCAGGACATCGCGTCCCGGGTCGGCCTGCTCAAGGGCAGCCTTTACTACTACATCGACACCAAGGAGGACCTCCTCTACGCCATCGCCGAGCATGTCCACGCCGACGGCCTGCGCTACCTGACGGAGGATGAGACGCTCATGCGAGCGGATGCGGTGACGCGGCTGTCACGGTTCGTCGAGCGGTGGATGGCCCGACTCGCCACCAACATCCCGTACTCCGCCGTCGTCGAACGGGAGTTCCGTAGCCTGCGTCCCGAGCGCGTCCAAACGCTGATCGACCAGCGCGACGCCTACGACCAGTTCGTGCGCGACATCATCGGTCAGGGTGTCGACGAAGGCGTGTTCGACCCGGCCGTCGATCCCGCGGTCGCGGCCAACAGCATCATGCAGTTGATGAACTACACCCACCTGTGGTTTCGGCCCGAGGGTCGGCTGTCGTTCGCCGAAATCGGGGACTGGTACCGCACCTTTATCCTGCGCGGGCTCGCCCGGGCGCCGATCGGCTAGTGGGCCAACGGCGATGCGATCGTGGTTCTGTCGCATCGCCGGGGGCCGAAGTCCCCCGGGTCACTGATGGCAGGCCCGAGGTCAGCCGGTACCAGGGCGCGGCTGCGGTCTGACATACCCGAGCGACGGCCGCCGTCCGCGGCCGCGGGAAGCGGCAAAGGAGAAAACCATGACACCGGTCGTCGACTACCCCCTGTTCGATGCGGACTCGCACCTGTACGAACCGCGTGATGCGTTCACCGACTACATCGACCCCGCATTCCGTGCGGAGGCGTTGCGACCGGTCCGCGACGCCGCCGGTACCGAACTGATCGTGGCTGGTGATCGGATTGTGACGTTCACCGACGGCAACCTGTACGAGCAGGTACATGTGCCCGGGACGCTCGCCGAGAAGCTGCGCGCGATGAAGTCCGGGATCGCCGACGACGAGCGTTTCTACCAGCCACCCAGGCCGGAGTACCTGCAGCCGCAGGCCCGGCTGGCCGACCTCGATCGCCAGGGTGTCGAGGCAGCGATCGTCTTTCCCGGGCTGGCGCTCTTCGCTGAGTCGTTCTGCCGGCGCACCGATGTCCTGTACGCCAACCTCAATGCCTTCAACCGGTGGTTGTTCGAGACCTGGGGGTTCGCGAATGCGGGCCGGCTGTTCTGCCCGCCGGCGATCTCGTTCCGGGACCTGGACGAGGCGGTTCGCCAAACCGAGTGGGTCCTGGAACGCGGCGCCCGAGTCGTGATGTTGCGGACCGGACCGGCCTACGGCCGTTCGCCCGGCGACCGGTATTTCGATCCCGTCTGGGCCCGGCTCAACGAGGCGGGCGTGGGTGTCGCATATCACATCACCGACAGCGGCTACAACGAGCGTGAAGCTGTGCATTGGGGTCAGGACGCCAATCCGCGCCCGTATGACCAGTCCGCCTGGCAGTGGATGAACCTGTACGGCGACCGGGCGATCATGGATACTCTGTCCGCGCTCGTCTACGACAACCTGTTCGGTCGATTTCCGCAGCTCAAGGTCATATCCGTCGAGCATGGTGCGAGCTGGTTGCCGTACTTCATGGGGCGGATCGACAAGATGCGCGGCATGGGACGCAACGGCCCGTGGATAGGCGGTCCCCTACCCAGCCGGCCGACCGAGATCGTGCGTGCGCACATCCTGGTGGTCCCGTACCCGGAGGACGACATCGCCGAGATCGCCGGAGCGGTGGGATCGGATTGTCTGGTGATGGGTTCGGACTATCCGCACGGGGAGGGCATGGCCGATCCGTCGCAGATGCCGAAACTGGTGGACTTCCTGCCGGAGAAGGAGCAGCGGGCGGTCTGCCGGGACCGCGGCATGGCCTTTGTGGGCCGGGCCGCAGCCGGGTGAACGGCCCGTGGGGCTCCAGAACTCCTGTCTCCACTCGCCGACGCCGATCCATGAAGGCGCGCATGCCCTTGCGCGGTTCCGGCGACTGTTGCAGCGCCCAGATCATCAGTCATCCCGGCTGCCCCTCACGTCGTGAAAGCAGTGCCAAGAACGACTTCAGTGGGGCGCCGCCCGAAATGTTCGGGACGCCCGGGCCACTACAGCAGGGCGGCGGCAAGCCGACGCCACTGCTCGCGCGGAAAGGCGTTCTGGTCGGCCGCGAGCACCTGCACGGCGACGTGGTCGGCGCCGGCGGCACGGTGCTCGTCCACCCGGCGTCGGATCGCCTCCTCATCTCCCCACGCGATCAGCGCGTCGAACAGGCGGTCGCTCACCGATGCCAGATCGTCGGGTGAGAAGCCCAGCCGCAGGCAGTTGTTGGCGTAGTTCGGCAGAGCGAGATACCGTCGCAGCCAGTCCGTCCCGATCGCCCGCGCCTCCTCCGCCCCCGAACACAGGATCACCGACTGTTCCGGGAGTACAAGTGCACCGTCACCCAGCGCTTCGCGGGCACGTCGCGTGTGTTCCGGCGTGACGAGGTAGGGATGCACCCCACGGGCGCGCTTCGCCGCAACATCACCCATCTTCGGGCCGAGCGCGGCCAGCACGCGCCCCTCGGCGGGCACCGGCTGCTCGGCGGTGTCCAGGCCGTCGAGGAACGCCGACATTGCCGCCATCGGACGGCGGTAGCGACCGGGCTCGGAGGCGTCCACCAGCGGCGCGTGGCTCACCCCGACACCCAGCAGGAACCGGTCACCGTGGGCGGCGGACAGCGACGCGTACGACGCGGCGGTTTCCGCCGGCGTGTGCATCCACAGGTTCAGGACACCGGTCGCCACAACCATCCGCCGGGTCGCCGCCAGCAGATGACCGACGGCGTCGAACACCGCCCCCCCGATGTCGGGAATCCACACCGCGCTGAAGCCCAGCTCTTCAAGCTCGGCAGCCGCCTCGGCGATCTCGGCCGGGTCTCCGTAACGCAGGGGGATACTCCAGACCCCCACCCCAGACAGATCCATGACACCCCTCCGTCGCAGCTCGCTCACCCGCTTCATCGTATCGGCACTCTACGCCCAACACGGCACTCAGTTCCAGATCAGGTACCATGAAGCAGTTATGGCGCGAGGTATAGTACGACCGTGATGGCGGAGGCGTCTGGAGGGCTTGGACTTGGACCCGGGCTCGGGCTCGGGCTCCGCGAACGCACCCGGCGCGCCGTACGGGCCGAGCTGATGACCGTCGCGATGGAGCTGTTCGCCCGCAAGGGCTACGACGCGACGACGATCGAGGAGATCGCGGCCGCCGCCGGGATGTCCCGCAGCAGCTTCTTCCGCTACTTCGCCTCGAAGGAAGACGTCGTACTCGACCACCTCGACGCCCTTGGCGAGTCACTCGCCGAGGCATTGGCGCAGCGGCCTGCCGACGAGGACGCGTGGACGGCGCTGCGCCGCGCCTTCGACGTGCTCCTCGTCTGTCACGTGCGCGATCCACAGGGCGCCCTCGCTCTGCGCCAGATGCTCGACGGCAATCCCGCGTTGCGGGCCCGTAACCTGGAAAAGCAGTGCGGGTGGCACGACCGGCTCATTCCGCATATCGCCGCCCGTCTTGGCTCCGCCCCCGACCCCGCCTCGGCCGACACCGGGATCAACGCCCGCCCCGAAGCGGTCATCGGCGCCGCGCTGGCGTGCCTGGAGGCGGCGAAGCGGGCCTGGATGGCAGCCGACTGCCGGGCACCGCTGGACAAGGTCCTCGACGACGTCATGCGCACCGTCCGCCCCGGAGCCTTCTGACCCGCCCCGGGCTCCCCATTGCTCGGCGGGTTCGAACGGTCTGCCGATGCCTCCGTGGCCCGGCTCCTACGAGTGCTGCGTCCGGGTTTCTCAGCCGCGCTCGATCTCCGCGGTGACGTCGCGCCCCGGGTCGCCGTCGGGCCGGTATGAGTAGTCGCCAAGCCGCTGGCGGGCCACCAGGTCCTGGTAAACCTTCCGGTAACGCAGGCTGGCGACGTCGAAGGGCGAGTTCAGATCCGGTTCGTCTTCCGCTACCGCCCGCAGATACCGCTGGTTCTGCGGGCGGAGCGCCCAGTTGTCCTGCCGTGCGGTGAGGTGCCCGGCGAGTGGGGAAAGGTGTCGAGTCAACGGGGAGAGGCGCTGCAGGTTGAAGGTCACCGGGGTGCGGGTCCGGGTAGCCGACTCCGGGTTCGCCGGATGCAGCATCCGCACCGACATACCCGGCTCGTAGGAGCCATACAGCATGCAGACCCCGCTGCGGACATGCACGAGGGTCGCCATTCGGAAGTCCTGCCGCTCCGCCTTGAGCTGGCGGCGTCGCGCCTTGGCAATGGGCCGGCCGCCGGCGACGCGCGCCATCATCACGGTCTCGGATGTGGACGAGACCCTGATCTCGCTGCCGGCCACCCGTTGCTGCCAGGAATGCAGGAGGTCTGCGTGGCTCAGATCCAGGAGGTTGTCACAGACCAGCTCGTAGCTGCAGTCGAAGACAACGTTACCCAGAAAGTGGCGTGGCAGGCTCTTGTCGACCGGAAGATGCGGAAGGTGGGGAATCAGGTCGAGCGAGGCTGTCGCCGGGTTGCCGTACCAGACCCACGCGTACCCGTATCGTTCGCCCACAGGGTAGAAGCCGGTGCCGGCCGTGAACTCGCTCGCCCGGTACCGTCCCCGCTCGCGGTCTTTCGGGGAATCTTCGGACGCCTTCAGCACGCCGTTGTCGCGCCACAGATAGATGGGTTGACCGTGAATGGGCCGCAGGACCGATCGCCGGCCCACAAGCCTGGTATGCACAACCGGGAACCAGGCGTCGCGCAGCGCGAACGCACCGGGCCGGAAGTCGGCTGGTCCGGACGCCGTCCTGCTTTCCGGTAACACCGCGGTGTTCGTGTTCGTGTTCGTGTTCGTGCGCGGGTGCTCGGTGGTCATATGTGCGGGTGTCGTGGTGGTCATCGCACTTCCTTCGGGTCCTTGGCCGCCGACGCCGGGAGGCCAGGTGTGGTGACGAGCGCGGCGCGTAACTCCCGCAGCCTCTGGACGGCGGGATCGCACCCGTTCCCGGCGCCGTCGGCGGCCGTCTCGAGCCGGTGCGCCATCCGCCCCGTCAGCGGCCGGCCGGCAACCGTCAGGCAGCAGGATGCGGACGCGAGACGCGAGCCGAGACCGAGCGTCTCGACACGCCAGCGCACGGTGGTGCGGTATGCGCCGACCGGAGTCAGCCCTACCACGACCCGCGCCACCGTCCGACCGGCGGGCGTTTCAGCGAGAGTGGTCGTCATTCCCGTGGCGGCGGTCGTCGCCGTTGTGGAGACGGTGGTCCGTTTGCTCACCGGGTCGTAGGTGCCCAGCCGGGGCAGGCTCCACGTCAACCGGCACCGCCGGGCCGCCACTCCCGCGGCGTCGAGGACTACCTCAGGCCCGAGCATTTCGTCGCCGCCGCCGAGCAGCCAGCCCAGCCCGAGCGCCGCCCCCGGATTGACCAGTAGTGCCTCGGAGAGCTCGGTGTGCGCCGCGCGGGCCTCGACTACCCCGCGGACGACCTGCCGGCTCGGCTGTACCCGCTCCCAGCCGGCTACGGGCAGAACCGGCGTGAGTGGCTGCGGTGTGCCGGACCCGGTCCACACGAAGACGAACCCGCCTTCCTCCGAGACCGGATGGGCCGGCACCCCGATCCGTCCCGACGGCGTTTCCGGTCCGAGGTCCGGAATGACCGTGCACCGGCCGCTCGCCCCGTCAAACACCCAGCCGTGGTAGCCACAGCGCAGTCCCGCTGAGGTCACGGTGCCCATGGACAGCGGCATCCGTCGGTGCGGGCAGCGGTCGGTCAATGCGCGCACGACGCGGCCCTCATCGCGGTAGACGACGATCTGCCGGCCGCCCAGGCGGACGCCTCGAGGGGAGGCATACACCTCGGAACTGAACGCGACCGGCCACCATCCCGCGACCAGCCCGAACGGCTCGCGGTCTGCTACCCCGTCGGGGTCGGCGGGCCGGGTGCGCCCGGGTGACGGCCCGTCCGCCGCCTCGCTTGCCGGGGTCGGCCGCTCAGGCGTCCCTCCCCGTACCTGATCCGGGGCTGGCATGGCTGCGTGGGCCACCGATGCCAGCATGCCTGCGGTGGCGGGGTAGCCGTCTTCCGGGTGACCGATCACAGCGCCTCCTGGTCGTCGAGTCACCGGTGCGCTCGGAATGCGGCCGGGCGTCGCGCCGCCGCCTTCGTTTGCTTTGGCGAGCGGGGACCGTCGGAATCGGTTGGGACGACTATAGCGCCGCCCAATCTATATGGACACCCAATAGCGGTCTTCTTGGCTCCGCGCACCAAAATCCGGTGCTGCGGACTGGCTTCCCGGACCCATTCACCAGACAGGGCGAAGCGGCGGGATCGTGTCGCCTGCCAAGGTACGGATAATGGCGGCCAGCTCGGTGCTGGTCGTGCCCGAGCCGTGCAGCAGCTGGAAGACCAAGCCGTGCACAGGGCGCAGCTCGGCGTAGCCCGCAGCGTCGAGACGGCTCACGAACTCGGAGAGGACCAGCTGAAAGGCCATGCCGAACAGAAAGGTCAACTCGGTGCGCTCGAGTGGGTCTGCAGTCTCCATCGACCCATGTTGACACGCTTGTCTAAAGCAGGCTTACTTACGGTAAGTAAAGCGTTTTTACGCAGGAGGTATCATGTACGTGGTCAGCGAGAGCGAGCAGGTCAATCCTGGCCAGGCGGCGATTCTGCCTGCGGGCGTGGTCCGGCAGCTCAAGGCGGTCGATCGAACGGCCTGCCGCCCCGGCCCCGAACGTGACGTCGGAGATGTCGGTCACGGGGAGGGCCGTCACGGCGCTGTCCGACGGGGCGCCTCGGTCGTCGGCTCTT
>NZ_CAUVXG010000019.1:64983-82800 GCF_963555885.1 Protofrankia sp. Cr2 | reverse complement strand
GGGCGGGGAGTGAGGACAGCCCGCCGGGCCGGGTAGGTGAGACGCGGTGGGTACCTTCGAACTCGCCGACGTCCTTGTCGATGGATCTCCAGAAACCGTTGTTGCTCGCACAGTCACAGAAGATTACGCCCCCAGGTAACGGACGTCACATCGACCTACCTTCCTTCGCGGTAGACATGGTGCGCATGTCGACGCAGTTCGGATGTGGACGGGCTTGCGGGCCGGGCATCGTTTACCGACAGGCATGCAAGGAATCCATGCAGATCCTCGAACGACGCGGCCGCCACGGCTCGACGCGCTTGGTAGCCGACCGCATCTCGGTTGCGACCACTACTACCGTCGACGAACACGTTGGAAGCATCCGGTGACAGACGCCGAATATGTCGATCCCACCTGATGACAGGAAAACACCTTCGATACCTTTTCCTGGCGCCAATTCAGACCGGTACCCGGCCCGTTGCCCGCCGGTCTCACGGGAGACCCGGCCGGGTCCGTACAGAGCGGTTCATGTCGATGAAGATGCTGAGGTACCGACCGTTAACCCCATCGCTGCCGACCGACCCATACAGATGGCGATGAACCGGCTACGGTCGACGAACCTGATACGCCGGGCACATCTGCGGCGGCACCGCCTGATAATCGTTCTGATTGTCCTGGCCAGCGCATTGCGGGTGCTGGCGATGGTCGCCTACCGCCCTGCGTTCGAGTTCGCCGGCGACTCCTACGCGTACCTCCAGCTGGCCCGGTACCTCACCCCGGATACCGTTCGGCCCGCGGGCTATCCGGTTGTGCTGCGTGCATTGTCCGTGACCGGTGAGCTGTGGGTGGTGCCCGCCGTGCAGCACGCTCTTGGTCTGCTGCTCGGGCTTGCCCTCTATGCACTTCTGACCCGACGCGGCGTCGCGCCCATGATCGCGGCATTGGCGGCGGCGCCGGTTCTCCTCGACGCCTACCAGGTGAACATCGAGCATTTCGTCATGGCGGAAACGCTGTTCGACGCGCTGCTCGTCGCCGGGCTCGTCGCCCTGCTGTGGGGTCGGGAACCGCCGTTGTGGGCCTGCGGGCTCGCCGGCGGTGCGCTTGCGCTCGCCGCGCTCGTGCGCACGGTGGGTGTCGTCCTCGGGGTGCTGGCGCTGGCCTACCTCGTGGCCAGACGTGTCGGGTGGTCGCGGTCGGTCGCGTTCGCCGGGACACTGGCCGCACCGCTGCTCGGGTATGCGTTCTGGTTCCATTCGGTGCACGGCTCCTATGCCCTGAGCGGCGGTGACGCCTACTGGCTCTACGGCCGGGTCGCGCCGATAGCCGACTGCGCACGTCTCGACCTCACCCCGGCGACGAGGCAGCTCTGTTCTCCCCACCCGCCGCGGGAGCGGCCCGGCCCGAACTACTACGTGTGGAACCACAACAGCCCCCGTTTCACCATCGACATCCCCGACGCCGCGAAAAAGGCCGCTCTGACCGACTTCGCCCACCAGGTGATCGAGCACCAGCCGGCGGACTACACGCGGATGGTCGCCGGCGATGTGGCCCACTACTTCGCGCCCGGACGGTGGGTGGGGCAGCGTGACTGGCCCGTCGGTACCTGGCGGTTTCCCGCAGAGCCCGTGCCCGCGTACTGGAACATCAACGCGCCCCTCGCGACCTTCGACGGCGAGCGGGTCGCCCGTGACATGTCCTCGACGCCGGCCGCGGTTCTGCGGGCCTACCAGCGCCACGGCTACATCCCCGGGCCGGCGTTGGGCGCTATGGCGGCACTCGGTGTCGCCGCGGTGTTCCTGAATCCGGCCCGACGTTCGTCGGGCGCAGACCACGACGAACGTCGGCGGATCCGAGCCGACTGTGCACTGCTGGTCACAGCGGGAACAGCCCTGCTTGTCGTCCCATCTGCGACCGTGTGCTTCGACTACCGGTACATGCTGCCCACGCTGGTGCTCTTTCCCCCGGCTGCGGCGCTCGGCTGGCAGCAGATCACCCGCGCCCGTGCCGCCCGCCGCGACCGAGCGGGCGGGGAGCCCCGGAAGCGGGGAGGCGTGCAGCTGGCCACCGGAACTTCCGACAGCTGACAAGAAAGACTTCTACGATCACCCTGTGAACAACCGGATATGCCCGACGCAGACCTTCCCCTCCGGGACGCCCGCAGGCGGCCGAGCCGCATGAGCACGCGACACGAGGTAATCGTCTCAGCGTCGGCCGAGCGCGACCTGCAACGGCTACCGGAGAAAACAGCCGGCGAGATCCGCCGATTCTTCAACGGTCCGCTCCGCAACGACCCACGCAAGGCCGGGACTCCCCTGTCCCAGGCGCGGTCCAGCATGTGGGAGGCGGCCGGCCCGGCCTGGCGGATCCTCTACCAGGTGGACGCCAATACGCTCACCGTCCGCGTCATGGTTGTTGCTCAGCGGGGCAACCAGAGTCGTCGCGCTTCATAGCCGACGACTGGGATCGCGCCCGACTTCCGGCCTACATGATATTTTGTCGTATTTGATAAATAAGGTAGATATATTGAATTTTATTGCTTAGATACCGCTTGCGCGGCTATCATGCGATAAGATCAACAAAGGGTTCCTAATGAAGTGAGCGCCAATGGACGCAACCGACCTGCCAGTATCGACCGGCGACATCGGTCCCAGCCCGCTTCCCGACGGCACCGACGATGCCTGGCGTGAGCTGGGCGCACGATTAAAATCGCTCCGCGAAATACGGATACTTCGCGGACTGTCCCAGTCGGCGCTGCGCGGTCTGGCCGATGCGATGCGCCCGCTCGATCTCCCCGCCGACGCGACGGTGTGCCGCGCGGGTGACCCCGTCCGCCACCTGCTCATTCTCGTCTCCGGCCGCTGGGACGTCCCCGGCAATGTGATCGGCCTCGCGGCGGCGCGACGGGACGACGCCGCCACCGGCGAACCGGGCAATGCCACACCCGATGAACCGCGCAGACACGGCTGCACCGTCTGCACGCTCACTGCCGTCCGGGTGTGGACGGTGCCGCTCACCACGCTGGAGCAGGTGACCGAGGCCAGCGTGACGAGTGGAATCCGACGTCCCGGGCTGAGCGTTGACGTCGCCGGGGTTGGCCAACGGTTGGGCCGGCGACGCGGACGGCAAACGCTGCGGGACGTTACCTTCCGGGTCGCACCGGGTGAGCTGGTCGCCATCGTCGGTTCGAGCGGCGCGGGGAAGACCATGCTGCTGGAGACGATGGCGGGACTACGCGCACCGGTTGAAGGCGTGATCCGATACGACGGCGTCGACCGGCACACGAATCCGGCGCTGTTCCGGTCGTCCCTGGGCTATGTCCCGCAGGATGACATCATTCACCGAACTCTTCCGCTCGAGCGGACGCTCTGGCACGCCGCCCGATTGCGGCTGCCCGCCGACTCGTCACCGCGCCATCTCACGGACGCCGTAGGACATGTCCTGGTTGAGCTCGGTCTTGCCCATCTGGCCAGCACCGAGGTCCGCTCGCTGTCCGGCGGTGAGCGTAAGCGTGCCTGCGTCGCAGTCGAGCTGCTGACCAGACCCCGGGTGTTCTTTCTCGACGAGCCGACATCCGGGCTGGATCCGGCGACCGCAGCCGACCTGATGCGGCTGCTGCGACGGTTGGCGGACAATGGTACCACGGTCGTCCTGGCCACCCACAACGTCTCCGACCTGAGTGTGTGCGATTCAGTCGTCTTCATGGCTCAGGACGGCAATCTGGCTTTTGTCGGGCCGGTGGACCGGGCCTGCCACTATTTCGGGACGGCCACGATCGAGGAGGTCTACGGCCGGCTTGCCTATGAGGACACTCCGCAAACCTGGGGCCGACGGTTTGCCCGCGACCAGGAACATGTGCCGAGTTCCCCGACGCCACAGTCGTTCTCGGACGGGGGGAAAGACAGATCTCCCAGTGGCTCCGCGGGACAACCGCCAGGGGCGGTTCGCCAGTGGCACCTACTGACCCGACGCAACGTCGAGATTCTCGCCCGGGACCGGCTCACGCTCGCCATCCTGCTCGGCTCGCCGGTGATGATTCTACTGATGTTCGTCGTGTTGTTCCGGCCGCATGCCTTCACCGCCGGGAACCCCGATCCCGGCGCCACGATGATGACGGCCTTCTGGGTGACTTTCGGTGGCTTCTTCTTCGGTGTCACCTACGGGCTGCCGCAGATCTGCGGGGAGTTGGCGATCCTGCGGCGGGAACGGCTCGTCGGCGTTCGGCTCGGTCCGTATGTGCTGTCGAAGCTCGCCGTCCTGCTACCCCTGCTGGTCGCCGTCGACACGATCACCATAGGCGTGCTGCGGGCGCTGGATCGGCTACCTGCCCTCGGCGTGGCGCAGGCCGCAGCCTTGCTGGTGACATTGCTGCTGGCATCGACCGCCGCGCTCTGTCTGGGCCTGCTGACCTCGGCGGCCGTGTCCAACCCGGCACAGGCCACCGTCGCCCTGCCCATGCTGTGTTTCCCGCAGGTGCTGTTCTCCGGTGCGATACTGCCGATCCCCGCGATGGCCCCGGCCGGTAAGGCGATCAGCTACGCCATGTCCAACCGGTGGGCCTTCGAGGGGTTCGGGCACAGCGTCGGGCTGGAACGCCTGTGGGCCCACGGCGGTTCACCGCTCGGCCCACCGCTGCTGGCGTCCTACGGCGCGACATTCACCCACTCCGCATGGCTGGACTGGGCGATTCTCAGCGGCTTCACAACCATGTTACTGGCGGCAACTTACCTCGTACTGAACGCCCGTTTCAGCGTACGCCCGGTCCGGTCCGCATGACTACGGCACCGCGCGACCCAGCCCAGGCCGACCAGTCGGGCGCGGACATCGACCCGTCGCTGTCCGCCTTCCTCGCCGCCTACCCCCACTACGCCACCACTACCCGGCTAGACGAACTGCGCGCCGTCGAGTACAGCCATCTTGATACGGACGGCGGAATCTACCTGGACTACACCGGCTCAGGAGTATGTGCCGACGCGCAACTGCGCGCGCATGCCGCCCGCCTGCACAACCGCTGTTTCGGTAACCCCCATTCGGACAGCCCGTCGTCGAAGGCGACCACGGAACTGGTGGAGCAGACCCGGCGAGCCGTGCTGGAGTACTTCAACGCCTCGCCGGACGAATACGTTGCGATCTTCACGCCGAACGCAACCGGAGCATGCCGACTTGTGGCCGAATCATACCGGTTCGGCGCGCGGACCCGGTTCGTCCTGACCTACGACAACCACAATTCGGTCAACGGTATCCGAGAGTTCGCGAACATGCGGGGCGCGGTGACGCAGTACGTTCCGGTCACCGCGCCCGACCTTCGGATCGACGACGCGGCGGTTCGGGCTGCACTGGCACAGCCGAGGCCAGGGGTTACCGAAGCGGCCCTGCGAATGCTGGTCAGCGGATCCGTTCCGTGGGCGGGCCACCCGCGCCGTCGGGCGGCGCAACGCCGAATAGGCCGGTCGTGGGCCGAGGCAGGCGGCCAGGGTGCCCTTTGGCGGGACCTCGGCAGCCACTCGACGCACGACCGTGGACTGTTCGCTTTTCCCGCGCAGAGCAACTTCACCGGAGTCCAACATCCGTTACACTGGGTGGACACCGCCCATGAGTACGGCTATGATGTACTGCTCGATGTAGCCGCCTATGTCCCGACCAATCGGCTCGACCTGTCCGCGATCCACCCCGATTTCATACCGGTGAGCTGGTACAAGGTCTTCGGCTTCCCAACCGGCGTGGGATGCCTCATCGCCCGGCGGGATGCGTTGGTGCGGTTACAGCGACCGTGGTTTTCCGGTGGGACGATTCAGGCCGTCAGCGTGCAGGGCGGCTGGCACACACTGACCGAGGACGAGAGCGCGTTCGAGGACGGCACCCTCAACTTTCTCGCCATCCCGGACATCGAAATCGGCCTGTCCTGGATCAACAGCATCGGAATCGACCTGATCCATACCAGGGTCGCCTGCCTCACCGGCTGGCTGCTCGACCGGCTTGTCGCACTATGTCATAGTAGCGGCGCGCCGATGGTGCGGATATACGGGCCGACCGACTCCCGCGACCGGGGCGGAACAATCGCCTTCAACCTGCTGGACCCGGATGGCAACGTCGTGGACGAACGTGCGGTGGCCCGAGACGCCTCGGCGGCTGGCATCTCGCTGCGCACCGGCTGTTTCTGCAATCCCGGGGTCGGAGAGGGCGCGTTCCACATCACCAAGGCGGCCGTCACCGGTTCTATCCGACACGGTGTCCGGTCCTTGGACGACTACCTGGACATGCTTAATCTGCCCAGCGCCGGCTCGATCCGGGTGTCGCTCGGCCTGGCGTCGAACATCGAGGACGTCGACCGGTTGCTGCAGCACCTCCAGACAACGTATCAGGACCGCTTTTCCGACCTATCCGGCCTCGAGCCTCGGCTACGCTGCTAATTTCCTCAGAGCCCGTTTTGGATCTTCTGTCCAGCCCGCCACAGCCAGTCAGATCGCGATCGAGAAAAAGATCCAAAACAGGCCTCCATGCCCTGCCACACACGAAGCGATGGCCGATGCTCAGGAGACGTTGACCCCGAAGTCGAGGGCGATCCCCCGCAGACCGGAGGCGTAGCCTTGGCCGACCGCACGGAACTTCCACTCGTTGGAATGCCGGTAGAGCTCTCCGAAGATCATCGCCGTCTCAGTCGACGCGTCCTCGGTGAGGTCATAACGGGCGATCTCCGTGCCGGCCGTCGAGTCGACCACCCGGATGAACGCCTCCCGGACCTGGCCGAAGGTCTGCCGGCGCGCCTCCGCATCGTAGATCGATACCGCGAAGACGATCTTGGATGCCTGTGGGGTGAGCGCGAACAGCTCGACGGTGATCTGCTCGTCATCTCCCCCGCCGCCGCCGACGAGGTTGTCGCCCAGATGCTTCACGGCTCCGTCAGGGCTCACCAGGTTGTTGAAGAAGACGAAGTACTGGTCGGACAGAACCTTGCCCCAGTCGTTGACGACGATCGCGCTCGCGTCAAGGTCGTAGTCCGCACCGGAGGTCTGGCGTACCTGCCAGCCGAGGCCGACGGTCACCGCCGTGAGGTTCGGAGCGACCTTGCTGAGCGACACATTGCCGCCCTTGGACAGCGACACCGATGCCATGCCTCAAGCCTAACGCCTCCATCACGGCTGCGGTGGCGTAAGGGCCACGATCCGACAACCCCTGACGGACCTCCCGGATCGGTTTCGCCAATCCGGCAGGAACCCCGACTTCCAGCGGCGACCACTGAGTGGTCGCCCTCACCCGGTCGGGGCGGGACAGTCGCTCACCTCCAGTGAGCCGGCGGATTCGGTACGCAGACCGTTGAGATCGGTGACGGTCACGGTGAACGACAACCGGCCGGAGCTGTTCGACGGCCCGACCGGACCCGACCAGTCGGACTGCTGCCCGGTCGCGCTGTCGAGGTTGAGTGCGGTGCTCGTCGTCCTGCCATCGGGCAGTCGGGCGACCAGCTGCACGCCGAAGACACCGGTCGAGTCGGTCGCGCGCACCGACACCATCGACAGAGTCGGCCCGGACGCGGGTGCGCATCCCAACGGGTAAACGATCGACGGGGCCGCCGTGACCGCATCGATGACGGGCGGGCCGGACACCACCGCGGTCACCCGGACCGCCCCGGTGCCTGCGGGCTGCGTTGCGCCGCTGCGGACCGCGACCGCGACCGAGATGTCGACCAGGCCGGCCGGCGCGGCGGTGCGGTCGAGGGAGAACAGGACCGTTCTACGGCCACCGGCGGCGACCGTACCGGCTGACGGGCCTACGGCGAGCCAGGTCGGGGTTGCCGCGAACTGGTAGTCGGCGGTGAGAGAACCGGTGTTACGCAGTTCCACGGTCGCCGAGGAGTTCACCGAGCCGAGGTCGAGCACGGCGGGCGAAAACACCAGACTCGCGGCCGAAGCCACGATTGCAGTGGGAGAGGCGGCCCGGATGCCCGCATCGACGGCCAGTGCCGGACCCGGCGTCGGGAGTCGCCCGGTGGCGCTGGGAGCACCACCGACGGTGACCCCGGTCGCGAAGCCGGGAGCCGCCCCTGCGGTTGCGGCAGGCGTGGTCGCGACGCCGGCGCCACCGGCGACACCGCCGTCTGCCCCGGTCGCCGCAGCGGCCACAGTGGCCGCGGGTTCGCGTGCCGGTGCCGCCTGCGCCCCGGTCGGCCGGAAGCGGAGCCACGCCCCCACCCCCACGACCATCACGAGTGCCATGGCTACGGCGGCGATACGCCCCCACCGGACAGGAAGGATCCGGCCCGATCGCCCCCAGGGTGATCGATGCCGTCCCACCGTAGGGCCGTCACGGTCCGAGAACTGCGCCATCGGATCGAGGGTAGGTCGGCGAAGGCTGCCTGCACAGGGGATCCGGTCGTTCGCGCAATGACGAAACGGTCACAATTCTTGCCCGGTTCCAATCCACAAATCTATCGATCAACAGCAAGAAATCAGTGATGCAACACTATCACAACATACAACCAACATTCAGTAAAGATTCGCACAGGCGACAACGGCCCTGCTGCCAGCCCCGCCGTCGACCATGCCGGCGACCCTTCCCGCGGCCCTGCGACCGTCGCTTCCACGGTTGACGCCGGGACCCGCGGATCGCGGATCGCGGATCGCGGATCGCGGATCGCGGATCGCGGATCGCGGATCGCGGATCGCGGATCGCGGATCGCGGATCGCGGATCGCGGATCGCGGATCGATCATGATGCATCTGGGGCGCAGAGATGACAACGTCGTGAACGCGTAATCGCCAGTCGAAAGGAGCGGCCCATGACCGGAGCCCCGTTCACGATGGATGTCGAACTCGGCAAGATCCGCGAGTTCGCCCACGCCACCAAGTCGTCCAACCCTGACTACCTCAAGACCGACGTGCCGGTGTCACCAGCGACGTTCCTGGCGTCCGCCGCCTTCTGGACCGGCCCCGAGAACACCCCACCGCTGGACGAGATCGGCGACGTGGCCCGGATCCTGCACGGCGAGCAGGAGTTCGTCTTCCACGGTGAACCGCCGCGCGCCGGTACCCGCCTCGTCGGCCAGACCCGTATCGGCGCCAGCTACGAAAAGCAGGGCACGCGCGGCGGAAGCATGCGGTTCGTCGAACTCGTCACCGAGTTCCGCACGCCCGAAGGCCGGCTCGTCGCCGAGTCGAAGTCCACCGCCATCGTCACCGGCCAGGTACCGACGGAAGGATCCGCCACGTCATGACCACCACGGCGACCACGGCGAGCACGGCGAGCACCGCGGTGAATCCCACGAGCTGGGCGGATCTCCAGCTCGGCGTGGCCGCGACCCCGTTCACCGACGCGCCGCTCACCCGCACGGATTTCGTCCGTTACCAAGGCGCATCCGGCGACATGAACCCGATCCATCATGACGAACAGTTCGCGCGGGCCGCCGGTTTCCCGACCGTTTTCGCGGTCGGGATGCTGCAGGCCGGCATCCTGGCGACCTACGCCACCGACTGGTTGGGCGCGGCGAACATCCGCCGGTTCCAGGTGCGGTTCCGCGAACAGGCGTGGCCCGACGACGTGCTGACCTACTCGGGCAGCGTCGTCGGCCGACGCGAGAAGGACGGTCGGCGCCTGGTCGACATCGAACTCACCGCGACCCGCCAGACCGGTGGCGTCCACATCACGGGCTCGGCGACCTTCGTCGTCGCGTAGGCACGGCCCACAGACGGGATGCGTTGACGGGCGTTCAGGGCGCTTCGGTGGCTTGTGGACCCCACCGCGCGTGAGGATTCACCGGGACCCCCGATCCACCCCGGCCGACACCCGCACCAACCGGCAGGTTGCGGTCGAACAGCGGGTCGACGGCGAACAGCGCGCCCAGGCCGAACAGCGCGTCGAACACCCCACAGCCATCATGTGGAACAACGGCACCATCAGATATAGGAGATAAATCATGACAACGGGAGTGCGGGCATGACCGGGATCTGCGAAGGACGCATCGTCGTCGTCACCGGGGCCGGCAACGGCATCGGCCGCGAACACGCGAAGCTGTTCGCCCAGGAGGGCGCCAAGGTCGTCGTCAACGACCTCGGCGGCAGCCGCGACGGCTCGGGGGCATCGACCGGCCCCGCCCAGGCCGTCGTCGACGAGATCAAAGCCGCGGGTGGGGAGGCCGTCGCCAACACCGACGACATCTCCAGCTGGGACGGCAGCAAGAACCTCATCGAGCAGGCCATCGAGGTCTTCGGCGGCCTGGACGTAGTGGTGAACAACGCTGGCATCCTGCGCGACCGGATGCTCGCGAACATGACCGAAGCCGAGTGGGACGCGGTCATCAAGGTGCATCTGAAGGGCACCTTCGGACCGACCCATCACGCCGCCGCCTACTGGCGCGACCGGGCCAAGGCTGGTCAGCCCAACGACGCTCGAATCATCAACACGACGTCGCCGTCCGGGCTGTTCGGCAATGTCGGACAGTCCAACTACGGCGCGGCCAAAGCGGGTATCGCGGCCTTCACCGTGATCACCGCGCAGGAGCTGGGTCGTTACGGGATCACCGTCAACGCGATCTCGCCGACCGCGCTGACCCGGTTGACCGAGGACCTGGCCTCCGTTCAGGCAATCAAGGAATCCGCCGGTGCCGCCGACCCGCTGGCGCCGGAGAACATCTCCCCGACCGTGGTGTGGCTGGGTAGCGCCGCTTCGAAGGACATAACCGGCCGGGTGTTCTCCGTATTCGGCGGCACCATCACCGTTGTCGAGGGCTGGGTCAACGGTCCGGGCGTCGACCGGCAGGGTCGCTGGTCGCCGGGCGAGCTGTCCGAGGTGATCCCGGACCTGGTCGCGAAGGCGGCGCCCGGGGCCGACATGACAGGCAACCGGCCCGTCCAGGCATAACCGGGGGCTTCGCCCGAGGCCTGTGACGGCGCGGGATCAGCCCTCCGCACGCCGCCACAGGCCCGGGTGGAGCCAGGCCGGGAGCACGGCTCCGGTGTCCGGGACGACCCGGGCCGCAACCGGCTCCAGCGCCTTGGACAGCAGCGTCCCGCCCGCACAGGCACCGGCCACGATCGTCCAGCCGACCGGACCGAGCGGGGTACAACCGAAGAAGTGGCTGAGCCCGGGGGTCTGTACGACCGCAACCAACACGGCCGCGGATCCGAGACTGCTCAGCAGCACCGACCTGCTGCCACCCCCGACCAGGACCGTCTGACCCAGCTGCGCGCCGATCAGAGCAGCCAGCCCCACGGTGTCGGCGTGGCGGCGCCGGCCCGTGAAACGGGCGACCAGCCATGCACCGGATGCGGCGGCCGTGGTGGCGACGGTGCGCACCGCCACTTCCCGGGCGAGTGCGCGGCCGAGCGACTGCTCCGGGCCCTCACCGAGAAACTGACCCGCCTTGTCGGGGTCGGGTTGGCGCAGCGCCACGGCGAGCCCCGGCGCGAGATCGGTGAGGAGGTTGACCAGCAACAACTGCCGGGCCGACAACGGCGACGCCCCCGTGGCCACCGACCCGAGCAGGGTGAAGGCGATCTCACCCAGGTTGCCCCCCACAAAGATACCCAACGCCTGGCGGACCGAGGCCCACATCGCCCGGCCTTCGACCAGAACATCCAGGATCGTCTCAAGCCGGTCATCGGTGACGACCACGTCGGCGGCAGCCCGAGCCGCCGGGGTGCCGCGTTTGCCCAGGGCGATCCCGACGTCGGCCAGCCGGATCGCGGGGGCGTCATTGGCCCCGTCGCCGGTCATCGCGACCACCTTGCCCAGCCGCTGATAGGACTCGACGACGCGCACCTTGTGTGCCGGGGTACCGCGGGCCACCACCGACACCTCAGGCAACAGCGCGTCGAGCGCATCGTCGTCCAACGAATCGATCTCCGCACCGGTCACGACCCGGCCGCTGTCGAGTACCCCCAGTTCGGTGGCGATCGTCTCCGCGGTGGTCGGATGATCACCTGTGATCATCATGGTCCGGACGCCCGCGTCGCTCAGTTGGACGAGCGACGGCCCGGCACCGGCCCGGACCGGGTCGGACAGCCCCAGGAAGCCGAGAAAGGTCAGCCCGTCGAGGTCGCTGTCAGCCAGTTCCCGGGCCGCCACCGGCATCCGCCGTTCAGCGACCGCCAGCACCCGATAGCCACGTCGACCGAGCGCATTGTGTTCACGGTTCAACCGTGCACGACTGGCCCGATCAAGAGGGACGCTGCCGTGCACGGTGCGCCACCGGACGCAACGCGGGACAACCGCTTCGGGCGCACCCTTGACGCTGAGGAGCGCGACGTTGCCCGCCCGCCCGAGGCAGGCGTGATAGCTGCGGCCCGGTTCGAAAGGCAGCGAGGCCACCGCCGTCCACGACGCCAGGTCGTGGTCGCACCCGACGCCGGCGGCAGCCGCTCCCTTCGTCACCGCCCGGTCGGTGGGGTGGGGCAGCTTCGCATCGCTGCCGGCATCGGCCGGGGTGGCGCGCAGTCCGGCAGCCACGACCCGGCGTTGGCGGGCATCGAGGTCCATCACGGCGGCGGTCCGAGCGCCGTCCGACACCGCCCCCAGACCGATCTTGCCTCTGGTGAGCGTGCCGGTCTTGTCGAAACACAGCACGTCCACCCGGCCGAGGGTCTCGATGGTCCGCGGGTTTCGTACCAGTGCCCCGCGGACGGACAACCGCCGGGCGGCGGACAGCTGGGCCGCCGTGGCGAGGAACGGCAGACCCTCGGGCACGGCTGCGACAGCCAGCGCCACTCCCGCGCTCAGCGTGTGACGAACGGGCCGGCCACGGATGAGTCCGGACGCGAGCAGCATCCCAGCCGCGCCGATCACCACCGGCACGGTGAACTCGGTGATCGCGGTAAGCCGTGCTTCGACCCCGGCGGCCCTGGCCGGACCCGCGGCCACGGCCATGCTTCGGCCCGCCTCGGTGGCAAGACCCGTCGCCACGACCACAGCTCTGCCGTGACCGGCGGCCACGGTGGTCCCCTCGTACACCATGGACGCCCGGGCGGCCACATGACTGGCTGCGACCGGACGTGGGGACTTCGCGACGGGAAGGGATTCACCGGTCAGCGAGGACTCGTCAACCTCAAGATCTGTCGCTGTCAGCAGGCGGCCGTCGGCGGGAACGACGTCCCCTGGCCCGATCGAGATCACGTCACCGGGAACGATCTCCTGTGCGGTCACGTCGACATCCCGGCGGTCGCGACGCACCTGTGCGCGGACCGCGGACTGGGCGAACAGGCGGGCCAGAGCGGTGTCGGCCCGCCGCTGCTGGACCGCACCCATGAGCGCGGACAGGACCGCGACACTGACCACCAGACCCGCGTCCAACACCGATCCGGTGGCAGCCGACAGGGCCGCCCCGCCGAGCAGAATGGGCGTCAGCGGGTTGGAGAACTCCCGGACGAAGGCTCCGACCAGATCCGGCCCGACCGCGCCCACACCGGCCACCTCCGAACGCCGCGCCAGCGCGTCAGCGCGCGAGAGCCCATCGGGGGTGCTGCCCAGCTGCTCCAGGACACGTCGCGCCGGCAACACGTGCCATGGCGTACGGGGGCTGGTCGGCGGCTGCGGACGCCTCCCGAGATCACGTGCAATTCTGATCCCGTTGCCGAGCGACAGCGCGGTCGCCCCGTGCACCATGAGCGTCGAGCGGGTCACCAGTCGGGGACCGGCGCCGGTCAACGCGACCAGCGCACCCGCGCCGGACCCGATCTGGGCGAGTCGCACCGCGTGCCGGCTCACCGTGGCACCGGCGGCGACAGCCTCCACCATCATCGCCGCAGCCGAGAGATCCCGACCGACGAGGACGTCCGCCCCCCAGGCCGGGGAACCATCGTGGTCATCGACCCCGACACCGCAGTCGGCGCTGCCCACCGCGGCGCGCCGGTGTGAGACGACGAGAACACCGCCACGCTCGGCCTGAAGATCGGCGATGGCCGCCACCAGCCGCCGTCCGCCCGGGACCAGCGGAAACCCGCGACCGTCGGTCGGACCTCGCTCGCCCTGCGCCACACACACCGTGAGTCCGCTGCGACGACAGGACGCCAGCAGCGCCTCGCTCGCCGGCGCGCGCTCGGGAATCGCCGAGACGACTGCCATCAGGCTGCTGCCCTGCGTGAGGCCGAGGATCGTCACAGCCCCCTCGGCTTCCAACCGCTGGGTCTCCTGGATGCCCGAGCAGCCGTACGGAGCCAGCCGGTCCAGCCGATCCAGCGGGGCGAGCGTCCAACCGTCCCGGGTGACCAACGCGGCCGGATCGGTCGGCCGGAACAGCGCATAGGCCCGGACTGCGACCTCGCTCGGGTCCGCGCCGTCCACGGGGATGACCTCGCCGACAGCAAGCATGGGACCTACCAGAATGTCGTGATCGATCACGATCGTGTCGACCCGGTCGAGCCGCCGCAGGGCCTCGGGACGCATCACGTGGACACCGCGGCGCGCCAGCACCCACATGAGATGGTGGGAGAATCCCTCCCGGCCGAACCGCACGGGACGCGGTAGCAGGGCAATGCCGGCTACAGCTGCACGGCGCGGGTCGCCGGTGGCGGCCGCGGTGGCCCCGAACGCCGCCAGCGCGCCGATCCCGGCAGCGTCGGCGTACCGCTCCAGCGGCCCTCTCGGCAGCGGTCGGGGCCGCTCGCCGGCCACCGAGTCGGCTGCGGCCCGGTCCGGATCGCCGAGCAGATCGTCGCCGGCCGCGACAAAGGCGTTACGGCGGGCGCAGGCGGCCGCGAGGGCTTCGGCTCGAAGCACCGCATCGACACCGATAGCGACGTCCCCGTGCGCCAGCCCCATCGCGGTTGCGTTGGCCACCGCCAGGACGATGTCCGCCCGCTCCAGGCCGATCGCCCGCTCCAGGATCCCCCGCAGTCGCGGCTGGGTGTCGACGACCGTGACGAGCGAGGCCAGCTCGATCGGCAATGGCAGCCAGCGGGCGACCCGACCCGCCGACGCCACCCCAAAAGCGACCCCGTCTGCGACCAGCGCGGTAGCCGCCCGCACCACGGGAGCCGGCGAATCCGGCGGATCGGGCAGCCTCGGGCGGCTGTGGCTGTCCGCTTCGATCAGCGCCCCACCGCCACCACCCCCCGCAGCGCCGCTGACGTCGGTAACGCTGGCGTCAAGGCGCTCAACCCGCTCGACGACCGCCGTCAACTCGCGCTGGGTCGGATAGGGATCGGCCAGCGCGAGCAGAACACGTCCCAGCGGTGCGTTGACCCGTGCCCACACGACCCCCGGACAACGCTCGAGTTCCTGCTCCAGCAGCCTGCGCCGTGCCTCGCCCGACGGACCCCAAACGCTGTGCACCGTGACACTTGCCCGGGACCGGGCAATCGGATCGTCGGGTGAGAAAGCGACGGCGGGCTCCATCCGATCCAGAAACGGTCTCGCCACCGACGCGAGCCCCATGCCGGACAGCAGGTGCCTAACCCCTGCAAGGGGCATCTGCACCCTCCCGTCATCACCGTAAGATTCTTTGCGGTCACCAGAGGCCAGCACGTCAAGCGGCAGCCTCCACCGCCACGCCACCAGGACCAAGCGGCTCCGACCGTCGACCGGCCACCGTCCTGACCGGCCACAGCCCGGCCGGTGCGTGTAGCTGGCCCGATACCCCGACGCGGGCGTTAAACACCCGGTCCAGGCACGCCGGCGCCTCCGGGGCTCAACCACGAGCAAAAGATCGATGCAAAAATCGCTGCAAACTTGACAAAAAGTAAAAAATTTACTTCAAGGAAAGGTGGAGGTTTCGATTTTGAGATCTCCCGTTTACCTGTGGTTCCCCTGCGGGAGGATGAACACATAACGGAAAGGAGGTCCGATGCCTAGCAGGACAGACGACCAGGCACAGGACACGGCACGGGACAACGGCACGACCGCCGCGGAAGCCAGCGAGGAGCGTGACGATCAAAGCGTCGGCAACGGCCGCGCCCGCGACGCAGGTCAACGCGAAGTGGGACGCCCGCACACGGCGACGCTGCGGACACCGTTCGCCACAGCCCGTATCGAGGTGCCCCGCGCTCCGGGTAAGAGCATGAAGGTGGGTCCGGTCAGGCTGCCATCACCAGCCCAGACCGCCTTTTACCTCGGCCTGGGTGCGCTTGCCGTGGCGGAGGTCGTTGAGTGGCCGATCGCAGCGGCAATCGGCGTGGGCACCTACGTAGCCCAGCACAGCCGTGGCGGCGAATCGGCGTCGCAGGCGCGTCGAGAGGCTCCCACCCGCGGAGGGCCCGAGATGCGACGAGAGGCCCAGGCTTCACCGGACGCGCCCGCCGAAGCCTAAGAGCGACCGGCAGTAGGGACACGGATCAAGGACGGTGGTACTCACCGCAACAATTATATGATCATCAATACAAGGACCGGCATGTGGCCGGTCCTTCAGCTCGCAGTGGGCGGTGGCGACGCAGGGGTCGCTCAGTACACCGTGCCTGGTAGACACCGTGCCTGGTCAGACAGCGCGCCGGTCGGGGACCGTGTCCATCAGGCCTCGTGTCCATCAGGCCGCGTGGGTAGCCGATGCCCGCCACCGTCGGAACAGCGAGGCTACGAGTGCGAACACGGCGGCGCTGAGCGCTTCCGCCACCAAGGTCAAGATAATCTCCGACACGGCACTCCTCGTGGACGAACCCCTTGGGGACCATCCACAGAATAGGTTTCATACGAGCGAAGGAGAGGAGTCTCACGCAGGAGAAAATCGTGAACATACGGCTAACGACCGGATCACCGTCGGCACCTCATCGGCCTCCCTGGCCTGCCCAGTGGGCATCGATCCGCGCGATCGGAGATCCATCGGACGGGCCTAGTACTCTCCATGAACAGACCCTCACCGGAGCCGGACGAAGCCGCCCGTATCCGCAACGGCCAGCCAGCCGAGGGCGACGCGATCATGGATACTGTCGCGGCGCCGGCGGCCCCAAGGAACCAAGGAGACCGACAGGTGGTGACGTCCAAGACGCGGCGACGGCGCGAGCTTGCCGCCGCGAGGATCACCCGCCAGACGGAACGCCGCGCGGCTGAGCGACGCCGCCGCCAGCGCTTGATCGCCGTCATCGCCGCGGGCGTCGTGGTAGTACTCACCGGCACGGTCACCGGGGTGCTGCTGTTCGCCGGTAACGACGACAAGGCCACCGTCTCAGCGTCGGCATCGGCGACCCCGTCCGCACCTGCGGTGCCATCCGGGTCACCATCATCCGCGGCGTCCGCCGCGCCCGCGTCGACGAAGGTCGGCCCCTGCACCTACACCTCGGACGGCCGGGATCCGTCGCGGCCGGTGAGCCTGCCCGCGGCAGCCGACACCGTCGACCAGTCCCCCGCCACGATGGTCATCACCACGAGCAAGGGCACGATCAAGGCAGCGCTGGACGCGGCGAAAGCTCCCTGCACCGTTCACGCCCTGCTCACCATGGCCAATGCCAAGTACTTCGACGGCACCCCCTGCCATCGCGAAACCGCCGAGAACATCTTCGTGTTGCAGTGCGGTGACCCGACCGGTTCCAGCCAGGGCGGACCGGGCTTCGCCTACGCCAACGAGAACACCGACGGCGCCACGTACACCCGCGGCGTGATCGCCATGGCCAACGCCGGTGCGAACACCAACGGCAGCCAGTTTTTCCTCATCTACAAGGACCCGAACGCCACCGGTGTGCAGGCGCTGGGAAGCAACTACACGATAGTCGGCAAGATCACCGATGGTCTCAGCATCCTCGACGCCCTTACCTCCCCCGGTATCGAGGGGGGCAGCACCGACGGCGCCCCCGTCAGCAAGGCGCAGATCACATCCGTGACCCTGACCCAGACCGCCTGACTCAGAGGGCCGCCTGACCCCGACCGCGTCCGGCCGCACCCCCACGTGTGTCGACCTGTCGGCCCGGCACGAGTGGAAGGTAGACGT
>NZ_CAUVXG010000019.1:54783-64361 GCF_963555885.1 Protofrankia sp. Cr2 | reverse complement strand
ACGTCTACCTTCCACTCGTCACAGCATGGGAAGCAGGACGCGGGGACCGAGCCGGACGGGTGGCGGGCGACGGGCGGATCCCGGGATGCGGGCCGGATGACGCGCCGCGGGCCGCTACTTTTCCCAGCGGCGGACGGTGTCGATGCGCGTCCGCAGCTGCGCGGCGCTGGCCTGGCCCGTCGCCGGCCCGCCACAGGTACGCCGCAGTTCACCGTGGATGATCCCGTGCGCCCGCCCGGTGCGGTGGTGATGGGCGGCGACGAGCCGGTTCAGCTCCCGGCGCAGCTCGGTGATCACCTCATGGGTGGGACGGTCATCCGCCGAAGCCTCCCCGGTGGCGTCGGCACGCGGGTCCGGCCGGACCTGCGAACCGGCCTGGATGGGGACCTCGGGTACCCCTGATACGGACTGCGAACGCCCGGCGCGCTCCTGTTTGCGGCGGGCGGCCTGCTGGGCCGCCTCCCGCTGCTTGAGCAGTACCGCGACCTGATCCGGTTCCAGCAGTCCGGGAAGGCCCAGAAAGTCCTCCTCCTCGGCGGAACCGGCCGCGGCCTGGGTGCCGAACTCGCCACCGTCGAAGATCACCCGATCGAGATGCGCGGACGAACCGAGCGCGGTGAACGACCGGTCCACCAGGTCAGGGGTATCGCGGCGCCGATTGGCCTCGCGAAGTGACTCGTCGTCGAACGCATCCGGTTCGCGCAGCGGCTTGTCGAGCGCGTGGTCGCGCTGGACCTCCATCTCACCGGCCAACGCGAGCAGCGTCGGGACGCTGGGCAGGAAGACCGACGCCGTCTCGGGACGGCCCCGGCCCCGCACAAAGCGACCGACCGCCTGAGCGAAGAACAGCGGCGTGGCCACGGACGTGGCATAGACCCCGACAGCCAGGCGCGGCACGTCCACGCCTTCGCTGACCATCCGGACCGCAACCATCCAACGGTCCCTCGAACCCCGAAATGCCTCGATCTTCGAGCTGGCAGCGGGATCGTCGGAGAGCACGACCACCGGCTCGGTTCCACTCACACGGCGCATGATCGCGGCGTAGGCGCGGGCGTTCGCGTGATCGGTGGCTATCACCAGCCCGCCCGCGTCCGCCATTCCGCCGACGCGTACCTGGCCCAGGCGAGTGTCCGCGGCAGCCAGCACCGCGGGGATCCAATCGCCACGCGGGTCGAGCGCCGTGCGCCATGCGGCGGCGGTCTGTTCGTTGTTCAGCGGCTCGCCGAGACGGGCTGAGAGCTCATGCCCGGCGCTGGTCCGCCAGGACATCTCCCCGGAGTAGGCCAGGAACAGCACGGGACGCACAACGGCGTCACGTAGCGCGTCGGCGTACCCGTAGGAGGAGTCCGCAACGCTGCGGGTCACGCCATCTGGGCCGGGGAGATAGGTCACGAAGGGAATGGGGTTGACATCTGACCGGAACGGCGTTCCGGTCAGTGCCAGCCGCCTGGTTGCGGGTGTGAAGGCCTCGCGGACCGCATCCCCCCAGGACCGAGCGTCACCGGCGTGGTGGATCTCGTCCAGGATCACCAGCGTGCGGCGCCGCTCGCAGCGCAGCCGGTGCAGCGCCGGATGGGCCGCCACCTGTGCGTAGGTCAGCACCACACCGGTGTAGTCCGACGAGGTCGCCCCGGCGGTATTGCGGAAGGTCGGGTCGAGCGCGATGCCCATCGCGGCGGCAGCCTGCGCCCACTGGCGCTTCAGATGTTCGGTCGGGGCCACCACGGTGATCGCGCGTACCACGCCGTCGCGTAGAAGGTCCGCGGCGACCCGCAGCGCGAAGGTCGTCTTGCCGGCCCCCGGCGTGGCGACCGCCAGGAAGTCGCGCGCGCCGGCACCCGTCCTGGCCTGGTATGCCGCGAGAGCGGCCCGCTGCCACGCTCGTAGCGGATGGCCACCAGGCGATACCGGTGGGGTGCTGGGTCGGGGGCCGGCGCTCACAGAGTGAAACTCTAAGCGGTCACCGAGGGCGCCTGGTCACGGTCACCGCGCGCGGCCCGCATCACATGATCAATAATCGCGCCCACAGCCCCAGACAAACCGCTCCCGCTATCACCCGATGTACCGGCTTCCATACACAAATACCCACTTGTCAGGCCCGGTCACATCCGGCGAACCATGGACACGATGGACCGAACGCTTCTCGCCACTGCCCTTTGACATATTCAACGGCGCCCGGTGGTAGTCAGTGGTGACGCGTTGACGGCATCCAGTGAAATCACGGGGAAAGGCGTCCGAACCAAACGGCGGCCGAACCAAACGGCGGCCGGCACCGAAGCGTCCGGGCCGTTGTCCGGGCGAACAGGTGGGTCCAGGTCGGATGTCCAGGACACCGGGATAAGCTACCTTTGTCGAGCACACCATCGGGGGAGACGGAAGATGACAGCGCCAGCCAGGGCGGTTCCGCCCGCCGTATCGAATCCTCCGGAACGCATCCCCAACACCCGGTTGCGAACCTGTCGCGAGGAGAGAAGCTGGTCGCAGGAACGACTCGCGACCGAGCTACGACGCTTCGCCGTCATCCACGAAGGACGCGAGGCAGGCGTCACCGGCAATATGGTCTGCAAGTGGGAGAAGGGCGACAAGAAGCCCAGCCTTCGTTACCAACGGCTCCTGCGCGCGCTATTCCACCGGAGTTCGGGGGAACTCGGCTTCATCGACGACGAAACGGTGACCCGGGTCCGCACCGATCAGGATGCGGGCCGCGATCCGGCACTGCCCCAAACGAGCGTGGAGCGACGCTCCTTCTTACGTATGGTCGCGGCAGCCGGGGGCGTCGCGGTCACCCCGGTCGCCTTCGACACCGAGCCCTGGGATCGGCTTTCCGCGGCCCTTCGGCAGCAGGCCGTCGTCACCCCGTCAATCGTCGATGACTTGTCCGCGCGCACGGCAGGTCTGTTCGGATTGGAAGAACGGGTCCCGGCCCGTGCCCTCATGGACAAGGTGACTGCGCATCTGGTGACGCTGAGCCGACTGCTGGAGACCTCACCACGGTCGGCGGTACGCCGTGACCTGGCCGCCACTGCCGGCGAAGCCGCGGCGCTCGCCGGCTGGCTCGCCTTTGACATGCGCGACAACACCCGGGCACTCGCCTACTACCGGGTCGCGGTCGAGGCCGCTCGCGAGGCCGATGACAACGCTCTGTGGGCATGCGTACTCGGGTACGAAAGCTACCAGCCGGGTGTGACCGGCCGGCCGGACCACGCCTGCGCACTATTAACAGAGGCGCAGCGCCGCGCCGCGCTGGGCGGCAGCATGATGACCCGGGCATGGCTGGCCGCTCGGGAGGCCGAGGAACAGGCTGCACGGGGGGACAGCGGCGCGGCGCGGCGCGCGCTCGAGCGGGCCGACGACGCCTACGACCGGGCCGACTCGGCGCACGACCGGGTATGGACGCAGTTCTTCGACCGCCCCCGCCTCAACGGGATGAAGGTCACGACCTTCACCCGCCTACGCCGCCCGGATGCCGCCTACGCGGCCGCGGCCGAGAGTCTGTCGCCCACCATCAGCCCGACCGCCACGAAAAAGCGCTCGCTGCTGCTCGCCACCCTCGCCGAGGTGCACATCCACCGCCGCGAGCCCGACCAGGCATGCCAGCTGGCCGCGGACGCGCTCGCGATCGTGGCGCAGACGGACTTCTCGATGGGACTCACCCGGGTCCGACAGGTTCGTGATCAACTTCGACCCTGGCGCGAGACACAGCCCGTGCGGGACCTCGACGAGCAACTACGGGTGCTGGCCTGAGCGCGTGGCCGGCGCCGTCTCAGCGGTGATCCAGTCCAGATAGTCGCCGAGCCCGTGAACGATCGGCGTCGCAATGATCTCCGGCGTCTCGTACGGGTGCGCCTGGGCAATCTCCTGCGCCAACTCTGCAAATCGCTCAGTCGTCGTTTTCGCTAGACATAGCCATTCGTCCGCCTGCTCGATCTCACCCTGCCATCGGTAGGTGCTGCGAATCGGGCCGAGAACCTGAAAACAGGCGGCGAGTCGCCGCTCCACCAGCAGACGCCCGATCCGCTCCGCCGCTTCAGACGAATCGATGCTGGTCATGGCCTGCAGATGGCCCACGAACTCCCCCGATCAATCGGCGCATGAACAACATACTCTACATCGAACGGGGGGGTCCACCGACAAATTTACGGTGGCTTCCGTCAGCACTGGATTCTGGACATTCCATTCGACCGACGGGTGCTCACCGTGAGCCGGGCACGCCGAGTGCTGTTTGCGCCATTTCTCCACAGAACGACGGAAACGAAGGAACAAATGATCATGATATGTAACAAGCGGAAACCGGGTGCCACCTGGGGCGCTATCCACAGGGATCGGCTCGGCGTCCACCGGTGCGGTAACAGTCATACACGCCACCCACCGTCCGTACCGCTGCCAGGACCGCGTCCAACTGCGCCGGCCCGGCGACCTCGACGGTGAATCGGGCCCGGGCCACCCTGTCCTCGGCTGTGATGGTGGACGCGGACCGAACAGCGGCCGACGCGTCCGACAGCATTTCGGTGATGTCCGCGAGCAGGCCATACCGGTCAAATGCCTCGACCGTGATCTCAGCGGGGAAGGTTGTCGTTGTGGTGGGAATCCAGGAGGTCACCGCGACCCGGCGCCGATCCCCACGGCCGTCCGCCGCGTTCGCACATTCCTGCCGGTGTACCGAGACCGCTGGGCTGTGCGTGGCGGTGAAGCCGACCACGTCGTCCCCTGGCAGGGGCAGACAGCAGCGTGCAAGACGTACCGGGACGTCCGGCCGGCCGTCAACCGCGGCCAACCCTGCCCAGGTCTGCGAACGAGCGCGCTCCCGCGGCAACCGCGGCTGCGACACCGCAGGCCGATGCGCGCGGTCCCCGGCGGGATCGGGACGGTGCAACGGGCCGACACCGCCGTCCAGAACGGTCCCGCCGTCCAGAACGGTCGAGTCGGCCGGATCCGCGCCGCCCGGTGCCACCGCAGCCGCAGAAGCAGAAGCAACGGATCCCGCCGGTTGGGACCCGCTCAGGTAATCCGCCGCCGGCACCACTGGACCCTCTGCCGACACCATGGTGCCCGCCACCGGCACCACTGGGCCCGCCGCCGGTATCACCGGACCCTCCGCTGGTCCGCCGGGTGCCGCTGTGGCGTCATGCCCGGTGGCGGGAGACGTGGTGTCGGCGTCCCGCCGCTGCCTCGTCGTCCTGCGACGGATCTTCACCCGAGCGCGGGAGGTCTTGACGAAATCCAACCAGTCCTCGGACGGACCGGCGCCCGGCAGGCCGGAGCGCAGGATCTCCACGACGTCACCGTTGCGCAAGCGGGTGTGCAGCGGAACCAGCCTGCCGTTGACACGGGCACCGATGGCCCGGTGACCGAGTTCGGTGTGGACGGCGTAGGCCAGATCCACCGGCGTCGACCTGGCGGGAAGCGCGATGATCCTGCCCTTGGGCGTGAAGATGAGAACCTCGTCCGAATCGAGATCCGCCGACAGCGACTCGATGAACTCACCCGGGTCCTTAGCTTCGCCCTCCCAGTCGAGGAGGCTGTGCAGCCATGCCAGGCCCTCCAGGCGGGCACCGTCCGCGGACGGCCCGACCGGCCGCGCGATGATCCCGGTTTCCGCGAGACGGTGCATGGCGTCGGTGCGGATCTGGATGTCGACGGGCTTGCCCGCCGAGTCCACCACCGTCGTGTGCAGGGACTGGTACATGTTGAACTTGGGGGTGGCCACGAAATCACGTAGCCGCCCGGGCGCCGGTCGCCACATGGCGTGCACTTCCCCGAGCGCCTCGTAACAGTCAGTGACAGAATCGACGAGGACCAGCACACGGGCTATGTCGTTGTAGTCACGCGCCTGGAAGCCACGCTCCTGCGCCCGCTTGTAGATCGAGAAGAGGTGGCTCGTCCTGACCGAGACCCGGGCGTTGATGCGAGCATCCTCAAGACCGCCCTGCAGCGCGGCGACGATCGCGGCAACCTGGCCGGAGGCGCGCTCCGCGGCGCTGAAGTCGTCGACCATCGACTGTATCCGCCGGTGCTCGTCGGGATACAGAACGGCGAACGAACGGTCCTCCAGTTCCCTCTTGATCACGCTCACGCCGAGTCGATGCGCCAGTGGCGCGAGGATCTCCAGCGTCACCCGGGCGATGCGCGCCTGCTTGGGCTGCGATTTGAAACCGACGGTCCGCATGTTGTGAAGGCGATCGGCGATCTTGATGACAAGAACCCGATAGTCTTTGGCAAGGGCGACGATCAGTTTCCGCAGGGTCTCGGCCTCAGCCTCGGCCGCGTCGCCGAAACGCATCTTGTCGAGCTTGGTCACCCCATCGACGATATTGGCGACCTCAAGGCCGAAATCCGAGGCTGCGGCTTCCAGCGTGTAGGGGGTGTCCTCGACGGTGTCGTGTAGCAACGCCCCGACGATCGTAGTGGTATCCACCCCGAGTTCGGCGAGAATCTCGGTGACCGCGAGCGGGTGGGTGATGTACGGGTCGCCGCTGTGTCTCTCCTGACCGGCATGCTGCCGGTTCGCGACGTCGTATGCATGGACGATGAGGCCGATGTCGGCCTTGGGATGATGCAGACAGTGCGCATCGGTGATCTCCCGCAACTCCGGCGGCACCGGAGGCGTGCTGCGGACCGCCGCCATCCAGCGGGCGAGATGGGCCAAGCGGCCAGTGGCCAGCCGGGCGGCGGCAAGCGTACGCGAGGTTTCCTCTCCCCCGCCGGCACCTTCAGCTTCCCCGGCCGGCCAGCCCCCGCCAGCCCGCTCCATCCGCGCGGGCAACGCCGCGCCCTGCATACCTGCACCTACGATCTCGGCGTCCACAGCGCCCCCCCTTTAACAGATCTCAGCGCGCAATTGGCCGGCGAGCCATACCGCGGCGGACGACGACCTTCTGCCGCGGCAACATCGATGTCGTACGCGGAACAAGCGGTTCCCGCCGGCGAGAACCGCTGCATAACCGGACGATTCCATCATGGTCAGCACCGCACACCCGAGGTGACCCGATAGCAGTCGTGCACGCCATCGATCGATCGCACCGCATCCCGGATGTGTCCCAGGTGCTTTGCGTCCCCCATCTCGAAGGTGAACCGGCTGATCGCGATCTGGTCCTTTGTCGTCGTCACCGACGCGGACAGGATGTTGACGTGATGGTTGGTCAACACCCGCGTCACGTCGGACAGCAGCCGGGCACGGTCCAAACCCTCGACCTGGATGACGACAAGGAACACCGAACCCGAGGACGCGGCCCACTCGACCGCAACAGTCCGGTCGTGCGGCGCTGCACGCAGGATCGCCAGGTTCGGGCAGTCGTGACGATGCACGGACACACCCTTACCCCGAGTGACGAAACCTGTGATCGAATCCCCCGGCATCGGCATGCAACAGCGGGCGAGCTTCGCCCACACGTCCTCCGCGCCGCTGACGAGCACCCCCGGATCGCCCACCGACCGCCGCAGCGCCCGGGTCGGCAGGGCGGTCTCGGCGACGTCCTCGGCCGCGCCCTCGGGTCCACCGAGCGCGGCCACCAGCCGGGCCACCACGTTCTGCGCGCTGACATGATTCTCGCCGATCGCGGCATACAGCGCGGAAACGTCCGGGTACCGCAGGTCCTTGGCCAGGCTGGGCAGCACGTCGCCGTTCATCAAGCGGGTGAGCGGGAGGCCGTGGCGACGCATCATCCGGGCGATGGCGTCCCGGCCGGCGACGACGGCATCCTCCCGTCGCTCCCGGGCGTGCCACTGGCGGATCCTCGTGCGGGCCCGGGACGACCGGACGAAGGTCAGCCAGTCCTCGCTCGGCCCAGCCGCATGCGCCCGTGAGGTGAAGATCTCGACGGTGTCCCCGTTGTCGAGCGACGTGTCAAGAGCGGCAAGTCTGCTGTTGACCCTTGCGCCCACGCACTGGTTACCGACGTCGGTGTGGACGGCGTAGGCGAAGTCGACCGGGGTCGACCCTTCCGGCAATGCGATCACGTCACCCTTGGGGGTGAAGACGAAGACCTCATCGGTGAACAGGTCGAACCGCAGGCTGTCGAGGAACTCACCGGGTTGCGCGGTCTCCCGCTGCCAGTCGAGGATCTGGCGCAGCCAGGCAGTCTGATCCTGGCCTGAGCCACCCCGACGGGACCGCCCGCCCGCCTTCGACCCACCGTCGGCAAGCCCGAACGCCCGTGCCTTCGCCGTGCCCGACGGCTGGGCCGCGACGCCGTCCTCCTTGTACTTCCAGTGCGCCGCGATCCCGTACTCAGCCCGGTTGTGCATCGCGTGGGTGCGGATCTGGAGCTCCACGGGCTTGCCGTCAGGCCCGATCACCGTCGTGTGCAACGACTGGTACATGTTGAACTTGGGCATCGCGATGTAGTCCTTGAACCGACCCGGAATCGGCTTCCAGTTCGCGTGGAGCGTTCCCAGGGACGCGTAGCAGTCGCGGACGGAGTCAACCAGCACCCGGATTCCGACCAGGTCGTAGATGTCGTCGAACGACCGGCCGCGCACCACCATCTTCTGGTAGATCGAATAATAGTGCTTGGGGCGACCGGTGACGACAGATTTGATCTTGGCTTCACCGAGATGGGCCAGCACCGCGGTGACCACACCGGTGATGTAGGTGTCCCGGCTCGGCGCACGCTCGGCCACCAAGCGGACGATCTCGTCGTAACGCTTGGGGTAGAGGGTCGCGAACGCGAGATCCTCCAGCTCCCACTTGAGCGAGTTCATCCCCAGCCGATGGGCGAGGGGGGCGTAGATCTCCAGAGTCTCGCGGGCCTTACGCTCCTGTTTGTGCTCGGGTAGGAACCGCAGGGTCCGCATGTTGTGCAGACGGGCGGCGAGTTTGATCACCAACGCCCGCGGGTCACGGGCCATCGCGACCACCATGCGACGGATCGTCTCGGCCTGCGCACCCTCACCGACCTTCACCCGATGAAGCTTCATCACCGCGTCAAGAACATCCGCGACGTGGTCGCCGAACTCGTCCCGGATGCCCTCGAGGCTCATATGAGCGTCGCCGACCGTGCCGTGCAGGAGCGCGGCGCACAGTGTCGGGGTATCCATACCGAGATCGGCGAGGATGCTCGCGACAGCTACGGGATGGGTCACATACGGATGCCCGGACAGCCGCACCTGGCCCGTGTGCACCCCTGCTGCGGTCTCGAACGCCCGGTACACGGGCCCGACGTCGGCACGGGGATGGTTGGCCAGCAGCCCTCGCAGTACCGGATCCAACAGCGACGGCGAGGGCGCGCGATGCGACGCCAGTTTGGAGAACCGGCCCCGGACTCGCCGGGGCAGCGGCGGCGACTCATGCCCCAGGCGCGGCACCACCTGCGAACCCTCACCGGGGTCGGGCTCCCCGTGGTCGCCCGGGAGGCCCGCCTGGTGAGCGGAACCGGGCGACGATCCACCGTCGATACGGACAGCCTCACCATCCGAGCACGTCCGGTCGGCTTCGCCGGCGCCGCGCGCGGCGGGCTCACCTGCCGGCGACGATTCATCAAAGATCGTCACGCCAGGCTCGGACACTCCGGTCACCACCGGCGCTGCCTCGGGCACAAGCCACTCCTGCTTCAACTAGCAATACACCCGGCCTCCGGCGG
>NZ_CAUVXG010000019.1:0-54650 GCF_963555885.1 Protofrankia sp. Cr2 | reverse complement strand
TTGCAGGCTAACGCTGCGTCGGTCGTACTCCATCCGCAACCCCAGGCAGACACAGCTGGATCACATGTAGATCGCAGGGCCTACGGATCAGAGCTGACGTGATCGAATCACCACGACACCACCCGATCCGTTACACCTCCATGATCGATGAAATCTCGAGGGGCACCAGGCGATCGCGTCCGAGCAGGAACATGATCTCCATCAGCACGGCGAGCCCGACAACCTCGGCACCGGACTGGCGTACCAGTTCGGCGGCGGCGAGCGCGGTGCCACCGGTGGCGAGGACATCGTCGACGAGCAGGACCCGGTCACCGGGCCTGAAGGCGTCGGTCTGGACCTCCAGCGTGGCGGTGCCGTACTCCAGGTCATAGGTCCTGCTGATCGTCGCACCGGGAAGCTTGCCCTGCTTGCGTACGGGAACGACACCGACGCCGAGACGGTAGGCAACCGGAGCCGCCAGCAGGAAACCACGCGCCTCGACGGCCGCCACGACGGTGGCACCGTGGCCGTCGGCAGTCTCGGCGAGGGCGTCGATGACCACCGCGAAGGCCGCCGGTGTCATCAGCAGGGGCGTGATGTCCTTGAAGACCACCCCGGGCTTGGGAAAGTCAGGAACGTCTCGAATGTGGGCACGCAGCACGTCCGCGGCACGACCCGGCACGCCGGTGGAGGTGGCCTCGGTCATCGGAGTTGGTTCGGTGGTCGTCACCGCCGCTTTTTACCGCCTGGACGGCCTTTGCGGCCAGAACGCCGCGCCTGCGTCGGCCGGCGCGCCGCCCCGGGCCGGCCGGATCGGGCCCCGGCCACGGCAGGTTCACGGTTGCCGAGGGGTTTCTCACGTTCGTCGTCGGAGAGATCGTCAGCGCCGGTCGGGCCCCGCGTCTGACCGACCTCCATCCCGCGGTCCGATGTCACCACATCGGGATCAGGCGCAGGCATGGTCCCCACCCCCGTGGCGACCCGGGGGCCTTTGGTCGACTCGCGCAAGGCCACCGCCCGGGACTTGGCCACTCGCGCATCCAGCGCCCGGACCGCCGGCTCGTTCTTCTTCAGATCCACCAACAGCGGTGTCGCGACGAACAGCGACGAATAGGTACCCGAAGCGATTCCGACGAACTGGGCGAGGGCAAGATCTTCCAGCGTGCCGGCGCCCAACAGCCCGGCACCGACGAAGAGCAGCGAACCGACCGGTACCAGCGCGATGAAGGAGGTGTTGAGCGAACGCATCAACGTCTGATTCAACGAGTCATTGGTGGCCTCGGCATAGGTGCGCCGGCTGGTCGTGCCCATCCCGACGGTGTTCTCCCGGACCCGATCGAAGACCACGACCGTGTCGTAGAGGGAGAAGCCCAGGATGGTCAGCAAAGCGATCACCGTGGCGGGTGTGACCTGGAAACCGACCAGCGAGTAGATGCCCATGGTGACGACCAGGTCGTGGACGAGCGACGCCATGGCGGCGACCGCCATCTTCCACTCGAACCTGACGGATAGATAGATCATCACCAACACCAGGAACACCGCGAGCCCCTGCAGCGCCTTGTTCGTGATGGTCGATCCCCAGGACGCGCCGACCGTCGAGATGTCGATGGCGGTATCGGTGAGGGCGAACCGTTGCTCGATGGCGGTCTGGAGCTGAGCGGTCTGCACGTCGGTCAACGACGGGGTCTGTACCCGTATCTGGTGCGAGGTCTCCAGCTCCTGGATCACGGCGTCGGCGGGGTTGACACCGGCCGTGGACAGTGCAGCCTGCGCCTCCGCGACCGGCCGGCCGCCGGCGGGAAACTGGAACAGCGCCCCGCCCTTGAAGTCGATCCCGAGCGAGAAACCCCGGATTGCCATACTGGCGATGCAGATCGTCAGGACCACGGCGGAGGCGAGGTACCAGACCTTGCGCCGGCCGACGAAGTCGACGTCGAACTCGCTGCGGTAGAGCCTCCTGGCCCAGGACACCTCTACTCCTCCTGTCCCGCGCCGGCCGGACGCGACCGTGACGACGGTGAATCGGACGATCGCGAATCAGCTGGACGCGCACCCGCCTTGGGCTGGGCGACCGAGGACCGCCCGCTCTTTGTCAGGCGCGCCGGTGCTGGCGGCCTGTCACGGCCGGTACCGGGGATTGCCCTCGCACCGACTGCTGAGACTGTGAGGCCGGAGAAACGGCTGGTCGCGAAGAACGGCATGCGGACGAGCAGGGAGACAACCGGTTTAGTGAAGATGAACATGATCAGAATGTCGATCAGCGTTGACAGCCCGAGCGTGAACGCGAATCCCCGGACGGACCCGACCGACAGAACGTACAGCACCGCGGCGGCAAGGAAGGAGACCGTGTCCGCGGACAACATGGTCCGCCGGGCTGACGGCCATGCCCGGTCGACCGCCACGCGCACGCTGCGGTGGGCGCGGACCTCATCCTTGATGCGCTCGAAATAGACAACGAAGGAGTCCGCGGTGACGCCGATGGCGACGATCAGACCGGCGATTCCGGCCAGGGTCAACGTAAATCCGATCCACCGGCCGAGCAGCGCCACCGCGGCGTAGACAAGCAGTCCGCTCACCGCCAGCGAGCTGATCACCACAATCCCGAGTGCCCGGTAGTACAGGAACGAGTACAGGACGACCAGCAGCAGACCGATGGCACCGGCCAACAGGCCGGCCTTGAGTGAATCCTTGCCCAGGGTCGGGGATACCGACTCCGCGCTGGACTGCTCGAATGCCAGGGGCAGGGCGCCGTAGCGCAGCACATTGGCAAGATCCTGAGCGCTGGACTGCGTGAACGACCCCGATATCTGTGCGTCACCGGCGATGCGGTCATTGGTGCTCGGAGCGGACTGAACCACGCCGTCGAGAACGATCGCCACCTGTTTGCCGATGGTCTCCTCGGTCAACTTGGTGAACTTCGCCTGCCCGCTGCCGGTAAAGCTGACGTTGACGACCCACTGTCCCGTGCTCACCGAGGTGGCACCGCCGGAACTGGCCAGTCCCGCCGTCGCCGATTTCACGTCGGTTCCCACCACCTCGGCGGGCATGAGCAGGTATTTGGTCACGCCCTCACGATCGCAGGCGGCAACCCAGTCGGACGGCTTCTCGGTACTCGCCGTCCGGCGGTGTGCATCCGACGGAGCACAGGTCAGTGCTTCGAACGCGCTGATGACCTCCGCTGGTGGCGTGGCACCGGCGGCGGCCTGCGCGGCCTGGTCCGTCGCCGCCGGCGGCGAGGACGACGCGGCGGGCGCTGGCGAGCCCGTCGTGGCAGCCTGCGTCGCAGGGGCCTGCGTGGTGGCGGCCTGCGTGGTGGCGGCCTGCGCGAGCAGGCCGCTGCTCACGACATCCGATCGACTGGTTGTGGACACAGACGGCTTCGGCGTGGCCCCGGACGTCCCTGAAGGCGACGTGCCGGGAGATGACGCAGCGGGAGGCGAGGTGGCGGCCGGACCTCCGGATGAGGTTGCGGCGGGAGCCGGCGTCGGTGTACCGCTCTGACCCGGGGCTGGGGCCGATGTCGGCGCCGGTGCGGGCGCCGCAGCCGCGGGTGCTGAGGTGGCGACCTGGCGGAAACGCAGCTCCGCCGTCTGGCCCACCAGTGCGACGACATCGTTGCGTCCGCGGCCGGGGACCGAAATCTCGATCTGCGTGCTATTCCGCTTGACCTCGGCCTCGGCGACGCCGAGACCGTTGACGCGCTCGCGAATGATGTCGACGGCCTTGTCGACGGCCCCGCTGTCCACACCCCTGCCCGCTTCGGTCGACCTGGGCGTGAGAATCACGCTGGTGCCGCCCTGCAGGTCAAGCCCGAGCTTCGGCGTCCAGGTTCCCGTCAGGGCCATGACCCCGTAGAGCAACACCAGAAGGCCGGAAAGGACCCCGATCCGGGACCAGGCGGGGCGCGTGGCCTTACGCCGTGGCCCTGACCCTTGTGCCAACGGATGTCCCTTCGTCACGCGCCGGTGCGCTCATTTCACTGCGTGTTCCAGTGCTTACGTCGGTGCTCACGTAGCTGCTTACGTCAGTGTTCATGTCAGTGCTCATGTCAGTGCTCATGTCGCTGTCCGGTGGACCAATCGGCCCACCACCGGCGGCCCCGGATCCGTCGGAACCGCTGGCAACGCACAGCGGACCATGTTCGCTCCGCCTGCGACCGACCCAGATAACGATGGTCGAGACAACGATGCCAGCCGCGCCCAAGGTATCGGAACGACTGTCAAGCTGGATGCGTTCCTCTGCCCCGTTCAGGTTGCGCCTTTTTTAGATCTTCTGTCCGACCCGCTCGGACGGTGTCGGATCAGGGAACCGACCTACCCGCCGGGCGCGTCCTGCTTGCCCGAGCCTGGGGCGGTCCCGCTCCCCGACGTGCCCCCGCTCCCGGGCGAGTCGCTTCTGGTCACGTCCCTCTTGGCCACGTCCGCCGTGCCCAGGTCCGTCTTGGTCAGGTCCGTCTTGGTCAGGTCGATGTGTGAGTCGGCCGAACCGTCGTCGTCAACCCCGGGGTCCCCCGTCGTGAGGTGATGATCCGAGTGATCATCGGCCGCCTCGTCATCGGGCGGCGTGTCGTCGTCCGGTGCGGAGACAACCTTGGCGATCGCCGCACGCGAGAATCGGCACACGACGTCCGGCGCGACCTCCAGCAGCACGTCACCCTCGTCGACCTCGACCACCGTCGCGTAGAGCCCGGCCGTGGTCACCACCAGGGTGCCCGGCGCAAGCGAGGCCAGCGTCTCCTGGTGCGCCCGCTGGCGGCGCCGCTGGGTCGAGAAAAAGAAGAAGACAAGCACCACAATCAGGATCAACGGCAGAAAACCGCCGATCCCGCTACCGCCACTAGTCTGGGCCACCGTCTCGGCGGCCACCATTGCCTGCACGTCCACGTCCTCCCTGTAGTGCGGCCGATGCTACGTACCGACCGCGGGCTCGTGGCGCGCAGGCCCCCTCTTGCCAGGCGTCCCTATTGCCGGGCGCTCTTATCGCGGGACCTGGGAACGTCCCAGCGCATCGTCAAGCGGATCAAGACCGAGATGAGTGAACGCGGCCGGGGTGGCGATCCGCCCGCGGGGGGTCCGGGCCAGCAGACCCGCACGGACCAGGAACGGCTCGGCGACCTCCTCGACCGTGTCGGGCTCCTCCCCCACGGCGACCGCCAGGGTGGTCAGGCCCACCGGACCGCCGCCGAAGCGGCGTACCAGGGCCTCCAACACGGCCCGGTCGAGCCGGTCCAAGCCGAGCGCGTCCACATCGTAGACGCGCAGGGCGGCGCGGGCGACCTCGCGCGTGACGATTCCGTCCGCCCGCACCTCTGCGTAGTCACGGACCCGGCGCAGCAGCCGGTTGGCGATCCGCGGCGTCCCTCGCGACCGCCCGGCGACCTCGGTGGCGCCGTCGCCGGTGAGACGCACCCCTAGCAACCCGGCCGAGCGGGTAAGCACACTGGTCAGCTCGTCGGGATCGTAGAAGTCCATGTGTGCGGTGAAGCCGAACCGATCACGCAGCGGACCGGTGAGAAGACCTGACCGGGTGGTCGCGCCGACCAGGGTGAACGGCGCGAGGTCGAGCGGGATAGCGGTCGCGCCGGGGCCCTTACCGAGCACCACGTCGACCCGGAAGTCCTCCATCGCGGCGTAGAGCAGTTCCTCCGCGGGGCGGGCGATCCGGTGGATCTCGTCCAGGAACAGCACGTCGCCCGGAGCGAGCGCGGTGAGGATCGCGACGAGATCTCCCGCGCGTTCGACCGCCGGACCGCTGGTCATCCGCAACGGGACCGACAGCTCCCGTGCGATGATCATCGCCAGGCTGGTCTTGCCCAACCCGGGTGGCCCGGACAACAGGACGTGGTCGGGCGGACGGGCGCGGGCCCGCGCCCCTTCCAGCATGATCGTAAGTTGCTCGCGGACCTTCTGCTGGCCGATGAACTCCGCCAGGCTCCCCGGCCGCAGACCGGCCTCGAACGCCTGCTCCTCCGGCTCAGCCACCGGCGAGACCAGACCCTCGGCATCCACGGGCTGCATCACCGGGGCCGCAGGGCAGCCAGCGTCCGGCGCAGCAGCAGAGCTACCGTGTCCGGCGCCTGATCGTCACCAACAGCGACAGCGTCACCCGAGCCGTTGTCGCTGGCGCGCACTGTGGTCAGCGCGTCCTCGGCCTCACGCGCGGTGTAGCCGAGCCCGAGCAGCGCGAGACGGACCTGTTCGGCAACGGCGACCCGGGGTCTGTCCTGCGCCGCCGACGGACCGCCGCCCACGCCGGCATCGCTGTCCGCGTCGGCGTTCCCACCCCGGGCCACGGGCACCGACATCGGCGCTGCGAGGCGGTCCTTGAGATCGAGGACGATGCGCTGCGCACCCTTGCGGCCGATGCCGGGCACCTTGGTCAGAGCGGCCAGATCCTCAGCCGCGACCGCGCGGCGCACGCCGTCGGGGCTGTGCACGCCGAGGACGGCCTGGGCGAGCCGGGGACCGACCCCGGATGCGCTCTGCAGGGTTTCGAAGACGTCACGTTCGTCGGCATCGGCGAACCCGTAGAGAGTGAGCTCGGTCTCCCGAACAACCAGGGTGGTGGCCAGGCGTGCATCCTGGCCTACCCGCAGCCGTGACAGCGTCGCGGGGGTGCACTGCACGAGCAGCCCGACCCCACCGACCTCGACGACGGCTGCCTCGGGTGACAAGGCTGCGACCGTGCCCGAAACAGAAGCGATCATCGACCGGTCTCCTTTCGGGCGCTCTGGCCGCCGTGGGCCGCCGCCGCCGCCATCCTGGCCAGCGCCGGGCCACGCCACAGGTGACACAGGGCCAGAGCCAGGGCGTCCGCCGCATCGGCCGGACGCGGCGGATCGGGCAACCTCAGCAGGCGGCTCACCATGAACGCCACCTGAGCTTTGTCCGCCCGGCCGCTACCGCTGACCGCGGCCTTCACCTCGCTGGGCGTGTACAACGCCACCGGTAGGCCCCGCCGGGCCGCGGTGACGATGGCCACCGCCCCGGCCTGCGCCGTACCCATGACCGTCCGGACGTTGGCCTGACTGAACACCCGCTCGACCGCGACCGCATCGGGGTTGTGCCGACCGATCCATTCATCCAGGCCCTGCTCAAGTGCCCACAGTCGGGCTGCGACGTCGTCGGTGGCCGGCGTGCGCAGCACGCCGACCGCAATCAGCGAGGCGTTCCGGCCGGGGCCGCCGTCAACCACACCGAGACCGCAGCGCGTGAGCCCCGGATCGACACCGAGCACCAGCACCAGCGCCCTCCCGCTTGCTGGTCCGCGGACCAGCCGTCCTGAATCCTGACTTCAGCTACCGTCGACCATTGTGGCCCCGGGACGGTTCGCCACGGTCGCGACACGCGCGAACGTCCGTTCGAATCTTGAAACGTCAAAACAGACCTGGAAACCAGGGCATCGCACAGCGCAAGGTGGCCGGCAGCCGGCGAGGACTACCCGTCAGGCCGACACCAGCTCCATGATCTCATCCGAGATATCAGCGTTGAACCAGACATTCTGGACGTCGTCGAGATCCTCCACCGCCTCAACGAGCTTGAGGACCTTGCGGGCGGATTCCTCGTCCAACGGCACGCTGACGCTCGGCAGCCACGACAGGTCCGCAGTCGAAACCGCGAGCGCGGCGCCCAGCACGGCGACCCGTACCGCGTTGAGGTCCGTCGCCTCGGACACGACCTCGAAGGCGTCACCCAGGTCGTTGACCTCCTCAGCACCGGCGTCGAGAACGGCGATCAGGACGTCGTCCTCGCTCAGGCCGGGCGTCTTGGGGACCAGGACCACACCCTTGCGATTGAACAGGTACGAGACCGAACCGGGGTCCGCAACGGTGCCACCGTTGCGGGTGATCGCGACCCGGACGTCGGAGGCGGCCCGGTTGCGGTTGTCGGTGAGGCACTCGACCAGGACGGCCACACCGCTGGGCCCGTACGCCTCGTAGGTGATCTCCTCGTAGTTGACGCCGCCGGCGAGCTCTCCCGAGCCCCGCTTGACGGCCCGGTCGATGTTGTCGTTCGGCACCGACTGCGACTTGGCCTTGGCGATGGCGTCGGCCAATGTCGGGTTGCCAGCCGGGTCTCCACCACCGGTCTTCGCCGCCACTTCGACCGATTTGATCAGTTTTGCGAACAGCTTGCCGCGGCGTGCATCAACGACTGCCTTCTTGTGCTTCGTGGTCGCCCACTTGGAGTGACCGCTCATGCCCTGCCCCTCACCTGTACCGACCCCTGCCTTCCACGATTGCCTGTGACAACGTCGACGAACATCCGGTGTATCCGGATGTCACCGGTCAACTCCGGATGGAATGCCGTCGCCAACAGATTGTCCTGGCGGACCGCGACAATCCTGTCACCAACCCGGCCCAGAACCTCAACCTCATCCCCGACCTTCTCCACCCACGGTGCCCGGATGAAGACCGCTCGAACCGGGCCGCCGCCGACACCGATAAGATCGATATCCGCCTCGAACGAGTCCACCTGACGGCCGAATGCGTTGCGCCGCACGACAACATCCAAGCCTGCCAGCAGCGGTTGGCCGGGTGCGGCGTCCAGGACCTCCCGAGCCAGCAGAATCATGCCCGCGCAGGATCCGAACACCGGCAGCCCGGCCGCGATCGCCGCCCGCAGGGGGTCCAGAACATCGAACACGCGCAGCAGCCGCCCGATCGTGGTGGACTCCCCACCGGGCAGGACCAACCCGTCCACCGCGTCCAGATCGGACGCGCGCCGGACCTCCAGCGGGTCGGCGCCGACCGCGCGCAGCGCCCGGACATGCTCGCGGACGTCGCCCTGCAGTGCCAGCACGCCCACCCGCGCCGGCCGCGCTGCCGGTGCGATCATGCCGAGGTCGCTCACCAGCCGCGATCGGCGAACCTGGCCGCGGGCTCCAGCTCGCCGGTGCTGATGCCGACCATCGCCTCCCCGAGACCACGCGAGACCTTCACCAGGACGTCGGCGTGGTTGTACATGGTGGTGGCCTCGACGATCGCCCGCGCACGCCGCGCCGGATCACCGGACTTGAAGATGCCCGAGCCGACGAACACGCCGTCGGCACCCAGCTGCATCATCAGTGCCGCGTCCGCGGGCGTGGCGATGCCACCCGCGGTGAACAGGACGAGTGGCAGGCGCCCCAGGTGCGCGACCTCGGCCACGAGCTCGTACGGGGCGCGCAGATCCTTGGCCGCGGCGAACAGCTCGCTGGGGTCCAGCACGGACAGGCGGGCGATCTCCGCTCTGATCGTGCGCATGTGCACGACGGCGTTGGACACCTCACCGGTGCCCGCCTCACCCTTCGACCGGATCATCGCCGCACCCTCGCCGATGCGACGCAACGCCTCCCCCAGGTTGGTCGCGCCACAGACGAACGGGACGGTGAACCGCCACTTGTCGATGTGATGGTGCGGGTCGGCGGGGGTGAGGACCTCGGACTCGTCGACGTAGTCGACCCCCAGCTGCTGGAGCACTTGGGCCTCGACGAAGTGGCCGATACGCGCCTTGGCCATGACCGGGATCGACACCGCCTCGATGATCTCCTCGATCATCTCCGGGTCGCTCATGCGAGCCACCCCGCCCTGGGCACGAATGTCGGCCGGCACCCGCTCCAAGGCCATCACCGCGACCGCACCGGCATCCTCGGCGATCCTCGCCTGGTCGGCGGTGACCACATCCATGATCACACCACCTTTGAGCATCTCCGCCATGCCCCGCTTGACGCGGGCCGTCCCCACCTGGGTACCGGCAGAACCGGGAGGCTCGGCCACCCGTGCGGACCCGTCGTCGGGCTGCGCAGACTCGGGTGCGGTCAGGCCATCGGACATGACTCGCCTCTCTGTACACGGATCCGTCGGGAGCAGGTGCCCCTGCCCGCGCGCACGTCGGCCAACCCGGACTTCGGCCTACCGGGCCACCGGCGGATGCACGAATCCGCACCGGACGGGGGACGCCTCATCGTACGGCCGAAGTGCCACCTGAATCCCACCTGGGACCCTCGGGTACGCACACGGGCGGTCGGCGACGAGTGGTAACGACCGCATGCCTATGCCGGATACCCATGCCGGATACCACATTACAGACAAGTCATCATGGAGCGAATCCGGTCATATCACCATTCAACGTACCGCCGTCGGGCTTGTTCTCGTCGCCATCGCCGTCGATCCTCCCGTCTCCGCTGCTGCGCACCGGGAGAGCGTCGTCGATCTCGAAGTAGGCCGGCAACGGTCTACGCCCGGACAAACGCAGGACCCGGACAACCCGTCTGCTTCGCAACGCCCGCACATCACGGACCGCGTCATTGTGCAGCTGGCGGGCAAGGGCCACCCGGGCCGCGGCAACGTCCACCGCGTGCAGGGCGTCAGGCGCGCGGTCGGCTGTCGCCGCGACCTGCGCTGACCGCAACGCCCGGCTGAGGTTGTTCTCCACCGCTTCGGCGTCGTTGTCCAGCGGGCCGTCAGCAGCGAGAGCCGCATGGGCCGCATGGGCCGCCCGCGCCCGCACCACCGCCTCGCCCAGCTCGGCCAGCTCGCACTGTCGGGCGAGTTCCCCGGCCGCTGCCACGCGCAGCGCCAGCTGGCCGGTCAGACCCGTGCGGGCATCGGTGACCCGGACCGCGAGGCGGTCGAGACGACTCGCGAGCCAGGTGAGGTATGTGGCGATCAGAACGATGACCGCGACCGTGAGGACAACTAGGGGCACCTCGCGCAGCGTAGTCAACAGCGGGTGACCTCGCGCCAGGGGATTGATTCCGATCAAGCAGAATGACGAATCGTCTTCGGCTGAGAGCCCACAGCTACCGACACCGGCGTGTCGCCGGCGACCATCTCGTACACCCCGACGATGCGTTTCGCGATCATCGGCCAGTCATAGGCGGTCACCACCGCCCGGCCCCGATCGGTGAGCCGGCCACGCTCACCCGGATCGGCCAGCAGCTCGGCAAGCGCACGGGCGAGGCCCGTCGCATCCCCGACCGGGAACAGTCGGCCGGCGTGGCCGTCATCGAGAACGCGGCGGAAGGCGTCGATGTCGCTGGCCACAACCGGAGCGCCGGCGGCCATCGCCTCCAGCAGGACGATGCCGAAACTCTCCTGCCCGGTGTTGGGTGCGCAATAGATCTGCCCAGAACGAAACACCCGGGGTTTGTCGGCCTCGGAGACCAGACCGAGCAGGTGCACCCGGTCCCGCAGACCTGGCTCCACCCGGTCGAGAACCGCCTCGCAGTCGCCCGGGCCCGCGACCAGCAACTGCGCCCCCTCGCACCGCGCCACCAGCGTCGGCAAGGCCGCCAGCAGCACGTCCAGACCTTTGCGGGGCTCGTCGATACGCCCCAGGAAGACCACGGTCGCGCCGCCCGGTGGGCGCGTGGGCAGCGGCGTGGCGTCCCGGAAGGTGCCCACCGCGACTCCGTTGGGAATGAGGATCGCGTCCACGCCGAGATGTTCGACGATCGTTCGTCTGGCCGCCTCGGACACCGCGATCCGCGCCCGGACCTTCTCCATCGAGGGCTGCAATGCGCCGTGCGCAGCCGTCAGAATCTTCGAACGCGGGTTGGACGTGTGGAATGTGGCGACGATGGGACCATCGGCAAGCATGCACGTGAGCAGGCTGACGCTCGGCGCCGTGGGCTCGTGCACGTGCAACACGTCGAAGTCGTTCTCCCGCAACCACCTGCGCACGCGGGCGGCTGACACCGGCCCCATCAGCAGCCTGGCGACCGAGCCGTTGTAGGGCACCGGCACCGCGTGGCCCGCGTCCACGGCATATGGCGGGAGGGTTGTCTCGTCGTCGACCGGCGTGATCACCGAAACGTCGTGACCGAGTCCGATGAGAGTCTCGGCGAGGTCCCGCACGTGGACCTGAACCCCTCCGGGCACATCCCAGGTGTAAGGGCAGGCCAGCCCGATCTTCACGTTTCCACTCCGGCCGATGGCGGGCAGGCTGTTTGCTCTGCCGCCGCGGCGGTCGCCGGCTCTGCCTGCTCTGCCTGTTCTGCCTGCTCTGCGGTCGCCGGCTCGTCCCGCCAGATGCGCTGGAGCATGTGCCAGTCCGCGGGGTGGGCCGCGATGCCCTCGGCGAAGGCGTCTGCCAACGCCTGGGTCATCCGGACGACGTCGGTATGCGGCACGGCCGGGTGAATACGCACACCCCAACCGTCCGGCTCGAACCATAGGGTGGCAGGCAGCAACGTCGCCCCGGTCCGCAGAGCGAGAGCGGCCGGCCCCGGCGGCATCGTGGCCGTCGCTCCGAAGAAGGTGACCGGCACCCCGTCCGCGGACAGGTCGCGGTCGGCCAGCAGGCACACCGTGCCGCCAGCGAGCAAGCGGTCCGCCAGCAGGTCAAATGGTGGCAGCTCACCACCGGTCAGCGGGATGACCTCCATGCCGAGCGCGGAACGGAACCGTACGAAACGATCGAAAAGGGATGCCGGTTCCACCCGCTCGGCGACCGTTGTGAACGGCTCCCCGTTCGCGGCGAGCCACGCGCCGGCATGCTCCCAGTTTCCCATGTGCGGCAGCGCGGCGATGGTGCCTCGACCGGACGCCAGAGCCGCACGTAGCCGCGGTTCGGCCAGCATGCGCATACCCTTGGTGATCCGTTCGCCCGGCATGTCCTGCAGCCGGAAGACCTCCAGCCAGTAACGGGCGTAGGACCGCATGGCAGCCCGCGTGAGATCGTCGAGATCTGCGTCGGGTGGGACTGTTCGCGCCAGGTTCGACCGCAGCCGGCGGACTCCACGGCCGTCCCGGCGCAGGGCCGCATCGGCCGCCGCGGTGAACACCCGCGCGGCGACACGCTCGGGCAGGACACGCACGACCCGCCAGCCCGTCGCGTAGGCCAGGTCCGTCATCCGGGCTTGCGCAGTCGTCAACGCCGGCCGCCCCGTCAGTGGACCCGCGTGGCCGCGGGCGATTCGACCGGCGGCTGGGCCGCCCGCGCGGCAGCGCCCTGACCTCGCCCCAGGTACTGCCGATGGACATGGACGATCCGCTGCGCCACCGTCAGCACCGTGGCCGCGGCGAGGAACCACAGCGCGGCCGGCAGCAGATACGGCACGCCCAGGCCATAGAGACCAGCGGCGACCAGGACGACCAGGAGCCGCTCACCGCGTTCGGCGAAGCCGACGTCACAGTGGAATCCCAGCCCTTCCGCTCTGGCCTTGACATACGAGATGATCGAACCCGCCACCAGGCAGATCAGGGCGGCCACACACAGCGGCAACGAATCACCGTCACCGGCGTACCAAATGATCAACGAGCCGAAGATGGCGCCGTCACCGACCCGGTCGGAGGTGGAGTCCAGGAACGCACCCCACGGCGAGGAGATCCCACGAGCGCGGGCGATGAGTCCGTCGATGAGATCGGAGACGGCGAACAGGGTGATGACGACAGCGCCAACGAAGAAGACCCCGCGGGTGAAGAAACCCAGCGCCCCACCGACCACGCCGATGGTGCCCACCATGGTCACGGCATCCGGTGACACCGACGACCGGGCCAACCGCTCACCCAAGGGATCGAGCACGCGCTGGATCTGCGGTCGCGCCTTGCTAGCGAGCATGTCCCGTCCCGTCCCGTACGTCCCGCACTGCTCGTTCACAGTACCGCCGGCACGATCGGCAACCGCCACCTCATTCGGCCGACACGGGTTGTTCACACGCCCGTCAAGGAGGAATCTATTCCCAGGGACTCGTGTTCCCTGCGGGGCTCGCCTTCCCCGGGGGCCCAGTAGTCCGTCCGGCAGCCGTCCACTGGTTTCTCACCTTCCCATCCAGCCAGTGGCCATGTCACTCCGGGGAGGCGCGGGTGAAGTCAGCACCATGCGATGTCCGTCCCGTTCACCAACGCGGCACCGACGTGCGCAACATCGTCCTGGTCGGCCACACCGGCGCAGGCAAGACCACCCTCGCCGAGTGCCTGCTGGCCACGGCGGACGGCGGTGAGGCTGCGCACGGCCATTCCGCCAATACCCGACATACCGATCATGAAGATACCGAAAGTCGGCAGCGCACACTCAACCTCACCGCGCTGTCCACGATCCACCGGGGACTGCGGATCAACCTGCTCGACACACCGGGGCTCGCCGATTTCATCGGGGACCTGCGCGCCGGCCTGCGCGCTGCTGATGCGGCCCTGTTCGTGGTCAGCGCCCTCGACGGAGTCGACGGCTTCACGCGGCTGCTCTGGGACGAATGCGCCGCCGCCGCAACGCCCCGCGCGATCGCGATCACCAAACTCGACCGTCCCCAGGCCGACTTCGCCTCGACCCTCAGCATCTGCCAGGAGGTGTTCGGGGCGGGCGTGCTCCCGCTTTACCTGCCGGTCGGCCGCTCGCGGTCTGCCGAACCCATGCCGGGTGAGCAGCGATACCGGCTGGTCGACCTGTTGGCGCCTGCCGAGGACGGTCCGGCGGGCCAGAACAGCGATGCGGGCCAGAACAGCGGGCCTGGGGCGATTGCCGCGGCCCGCGACGCCCTGATCGAGGGGATCATCGCCGAGAGCGAGGACGAGTCCCTGCTGGACCGCTACCTGGCCGGTGAGACGCTCTCGGCGAAACAGCTGCTCGACGATCTGGAGACTGCGGTCGCCCGTGGCCGTTTCCATCCGGTCGTGGCGACCGTCGGAAACGGGGCCGATGGACTGGGCGTGACAGAACTGCTGGACCTCTTCGCGGGGGCGTTCCCGTCCCCGTTCGAACATCCACTACCGGCCACCAGCCGGCCGGACGGATCGCCGTGCCCGCTGCCGTCGGGCGACCCCGATGGTCCGCTGGCCGCCGAGGTCATCAAGACCACGACCGATCCCTATGTCGGACGCATCAGCCTCATCCGGGTGTTCTCCGGCACGCTGCGCCCGGACACGCCGGTTCATGTCGCCGGACACGGCCGGGCCGACCGGGGCCACCCCGACCACGACGAGGACGCGAAGATCGGCACGATCTCCCGCCCACTGGGCCGGTCGACGCAGGAGGCCGTCGAGATGTGCCGAGCCGGCGACATCTGTACCGCATCCAAGATCATAACAGCGGAGGCCGGGGACACGCTGTCGAGCCCGGACGGCCCCATCCTGTTCGAGGCCTGGACCATGCCCGAGCCGCAGCTGCCGGTGGCGATCCGGGCCCGGACGAAGAGCGCCGAGGACAAATTGTCAACCGCGCTTGCCCGCCTCACCGCCGAGGACCCGAGCGTGACCGTCGAGCACAGCGGTGAGACCGGTCAGCTCGTCCTGTGGTGTATGGGCGAGGCGCATAGCGATGTGATCATCGAGCGGCTCGCGAGCCGGTACGGCGTGGATGTCGACCGGGTGCCGGTACAGGTGCCCATGCGGGAGACGCTACGCGGACCGGCCCGGGGAACAGGCCGGCACGTCAAGCAGTCCGGCGGCCACGGTCAGTATGCAATCTGTCATATCGAAGTGGAACCACTACCGCCCGGTCTCGGGCGGGAATTCCGCGACGAGGTCGTCGGCGGTGCGGTCCCGCGTCAGTTCATTCCGTCGGTGGAGAAAGGCGTGTGGCGCCAGCTCGATCTCGGGGTCTCCGCCGGCTTCCCGCTTGTCGACATCCGGGTTCGCCTGGTGGACGGCAAGGCGCACTCCGTGGACTCCTCCGACGTCGCCTTCCAGGCCGCGGGTGCGCTGGCGTTGAAAAACGCGGCTCAGTCCGCCGGGATGGTCCTGCTCGAACCGGTGCTCGCCGTCTGCGTGCTCACACCCGACGCGCATGTCGGCCCGGTCACCAGCGACCTGGCGGCACGGCGTGGGCGGGTCGTCGGGATCGAGCCCGTCGGTGGAACAGGGCCAGGAGACCCCGGCGGCAGGAATCGTACGGTGATCAGAGCTGAGGTACCGGAAACGGAAATGCTCAGATATGCCGTTGACATCCGCTCGCTGACCCAGGGCACTGGAACGTTCTCCCGCGGCCACCTGCGGTACGAGCCGGTACCTGAACACCTCGCCGCCACGTATCTCACCGCTCGAACAGCCGAGTAAGAGCGCCCGGCAACAGGGACGTGGATGTACGAGCGGGGCCGCATTCCCTTCGGTGCGACGAGTGGAAGGAAGACGTCAGGAGGCGCCGGTTTTCGGGCGGAAAATGTACGTCAGCCATCCACTCGTGCTGGACCGGCCACCTGCCCACATGCCTACCGGCACCAGCACCCGGCGCCTTCACCGGCACCCCCGAAGGGGCCCTCGACTGCGCCTACGAGCTGTACCTGTCGACCCCCGACATCTGACCGCCCCCGCCTGCCCAGGTGCCAGCCCCCGAAGGACTCACGGGCGAGACCGCTAAGCGGCTGTCAGTCGGGCGTTCTCAACGATGTGAATCTGATGCTCCTGCCACAGCATCAGATTCACATCGTTCCTACCGAGCGCCCGGCAATAGAGACGGGGGTCAAGGAGCGGGGCCGGGGTGCGTAGATCGCAAGGCGCGAGGACGGAGGCACCGGAGGTTGTGGGTGTCGACCGACGACAACACAGCGAGGTGCGTGCCCCAGCCCCGCGACGCCGCGTCCCCTATTGCCGGTCGCTCTTAGTCCGTCTCCTTCCAGGCCGCGGCGGTCAGGTCGCGGGTCTGGCCGAGGAGTGCGGGCAGCACCCTGGTGCCGCCGACCACCGGCATGAAGTTGGTGTCACCGCCCCAGCGTGGCACGACGTGCTGGTGGACGTGTTCGGCGATCCCGGCGCCCGCGACAGTACCGAGGTTCATCCCGACGTTGAAACCGTGCGCACCGCTGGCCCGCCGCAGAGCCCGCAGCGCATGCTGGGTGAACAGGGCCATCTCCGTGGTCTCGGAGTCCATGAGATCGGCGTAGTCGGGGATGTGACGATACGGGACGATCATCAGGTGCCCGGAGTTGTACGGGTAGAGGTTGAGGACGGCATAGACGCCCTCACCCCGCGCGACGACCAGCCCCTCCTCGTCCGACATGGACGGGATGATGCAGAACGGGCAGTTTTCGCCGGTCGGTCTGTCCTCGCCCTTGATATAGGCCATCCGGTGCGGCGTATACAGCCGGCGGAAGCCGTCCGGACTGCCGACACCTGCCTGGGCCTCCAACGAGACGCCCTCCGGCGTGGTCGACGTCATATCCACGAACTGTCCGTTTCCGATGTGCGACCGGGGCGCGGGGTTCGAAGCGGTCGACCTGGCTGGTACGTCACTGGCGCGGCCTCCCGACACATCCGGAACCTGAGTTCGGGCCTGCTGGAGCGGCCTGAGCCGGCGCCACCGCGACCCGCGCCCAGCGTACCGGCGTTCATCCGTCCACACCCACCCGGGTGCCACGCGAAAAGGCCGGCTGGCAGGCGAAGGAGCACGGACGCCCGGCTACAGCCCCTCGGTCTGGATGCCCGTGACCACGCATACCTTGGCCAGCCAGACGAGAGGCTGACGGCGTGGGGGGGTCGCCGTCAACCTCTCCCCACTAGCGTAAACGGTTTCCACGCACCGCGCCGCCACTATGACCGGAGTCATTCAGCGTGTCGTCGCCGGGATGGCCCCGTGACACCAGGTTCTGCCATGCCCGGTTCTGTCCGACCTGGCCCTCGATGCATTCGCCTGCGTCGACGGATTCCGGTTGTGAGCGGGTCAGGAACCTGGCCGCCGCGGAGCGGAGATTTTACTCACAGCTATTTCACATCTTCTTCTCAACGTGCCGCCACACTCGGCCGTGACAGTTGATGATCAGAACCCACCCAGCAGACCTGAGGTAGACGACGGCATCCGCCAAGGCCAGCTCCGTCCAGGCCAGCTCCGTCGACGGCGCATCGGAGAACGTGCCGGTCACCCCGGCTGGGGACGCGGTCGCCGTTCCGGACCCGACGCCACCGCGCCAAAGCCCACCAGGCCAAAGCCCACCAGGCCAAAGCCCACCAGGGCCGACCGGGCGGCCCGTCCGTACCGCTGTCGAGTTCCTGACCGATCCGCTCGCCCTGCTCGCCCGGCTGCGCCGCGAATACGGCCCGATCGTGCGGGTGCCGCTCGGACGCGGTGCCGCCTACCTCGTCAGTGATCCGGCGTCCGTCCAGGACATCCTGGTGGCATCCCAGCGGGCCTTCGTCAAAAGAATTCACCGGCGCCGGACACCCGTCGACGAGGGAGTACAGCCGCCGGCGCTAATACTGGGATCCGGGCTTCTGACCAGCACCGGCGAGCTGCACCGGATTCGACGCAGGCTCATCCAACCGCTGTTCCACCGTCAGCGGATCGCCGCCTACGACCCCGTATTCGCGACGCTGGCCGAACAGGCGGCCGAGCGATGGTCCGAAGGAACACGCCTGGACATGCACATGACCGAACTCACGCTCGGGATCATAGCCAGGACCGTGTTCGACCTACCCGTCGACAATGAGGTCGTGACCACGGTGCGGCGGGCACTGGCGGTGAACATGGGCGTGTCACAGCGAGCAATCATCCCGGGCGGCCGCCACCTGGAAAAGTTGCCACTGCCTGCGATCAGACGAGCTCGGGACTCGCGCGCAGACCTCGATGCACTGGTCCGAAAGATGATCACAAACCGTCGGCAACACCCGACCGGCGGCGACGACCTGCTGTCACTGCTGCTGGCGGCCTGCGACGCCGAGACCGGCGCACCCCTGGACGACGACGCCGTACGCGACGAGGCGCTGACAATCCTGCTCGCCGGGCACGAGACCACGGCGGGCGCTTCGACCCCGTTCCGCGGGTGCCGGTCGGTCCGCTCCCCCGCGTGACGTTGCGCCCCGGCTCCGGAGTACCGATGACCGCCCATCGCCGCACCCGATGACCACTACCGGTCGCCGTCGGCGACCGTCCCGAGCGTGGGCAGGTCGTGGATGACGATTCGCCGATAGCGAGTGCTGAGGATGCCGGCGGCCCGCAACTCGGCTAGCGCCTTGTGCGCGCTCGGCTCGCCGGCGCCTATCAGCGCACCCACCTCGGGTTGCGTCAGCACGCCGATCGAAATACCGTCGTCAACCGCCTCGCCGTGCAGATATGCCAGCTCAACCAGGACGCGCGCCAATCGGATCTTCACCTGATCGCCGTAGTCGACCCGACGCCGCGTCGACCAGCGCAGCTTCGCCGCCACCGCGCGGTTCATCTCCGCCGCCACGACCGGATGGCTGCTCAGAAAGAGGTTCGTGTCAGCTGCGCTGATCCGGCGTGCGGTCACCGCACCGCCAGCGGTCACCGTGGCGGACCGGGGCTCACCGTCCATCGCTGCCAGTTCACCGACGACATCTCCGCCCACGCGGATCGCAAGCAATGCCTGGGCGCCGTGCGGGGTCACCCCCGTGACCTTGCACACGCCGTCAAGCAGGATGAACAGGTCCCGGTCGGTGTCGCCTTCAATGATCATAGTCGTGCCGCTGATGAACCGAACGATCTGCCCGAGTCCCAGCAGCTCACTGCGTAGTCGCCGGTCGATCCGCCCGAGGAAGGTGTGGCCGGGCCAGTCGCGGCCGTACCGCGGTTCGTCCGGGTCGGCCCCGTTCCCGTCGCTCACCGTCCTGGTCTCAGCTTCGCCGCCAGGTGGCATTGCGGCTTCGCCGCCAGGTGGCATTGCGGCTTCGCCGCCAGGTGCCCGAGTAGCCTGTCCATGCAGGGGGGTAGCCATCCCCGCCCCGTCACGGACAGGCGCCAGGTCATCGACCGAAAGCACGGCTCGCACCCCGCAGTCCGCCCGTCCAGACCCAGCCTTTCCAGTCCCTGCCCCTGCCATACTCCGCCCTCCCCCATGCCGCACCCTGGACAGTCGGCCCCGCGAAGCGCCATGGCGACCGTCATCTCACCCATGACGTCCATGAAGGTGCGTGCGACGCCATACATCACGCCCAGCACAAAACCCGATCCGTACCGTACCGGACCTGATGGGCAGCCCATAGTCGGATGTCATCGGTTCGACAACAGCCAGCGGACGACAGCGGCCGGGGAACACGGTACGAACCCTCACGATCATCACCGTGCAGTCGATAGCACGCGGATGAACGAGGCGCGGACCATGACAGATGGATGGTTAAGAGCGCGCGACAGTAGGGAAGTGAATCAAGGAGCGGGGCTGGGGTGCGTACATCGCGAGGTGCGAGGAGGGAGGCACCGGAGGTGTCGGGTGTCGACCGACGGAGCCGGCGGTAGTTGTGGGAAGACAAAACCAGTGGTCGCGGATCGTCGCCGGTTGACCGGGCCGAGCGGGGCAACGGGGCTGCGAGCCATGCGACGGATACGTGGCAGACTCAGCGGTGCGACACCACACCGTGCCCTGCATACGGCACGGGCCACCCCTCGGTCAATACCGACCCAGGGGACGAAAATTGAGTAGAGAGTGTGCCGGTAACAGCCATGGATGTGCAGCGAGAGCGAGCCTTCTCCGGTATTCAACCGACCGGGAAAATCCATATTGGTAACTATGTGGGTGCACTCTCGCTCTGGGTCGAGAACCAGGATCTCTACGACAACATCTTCTGCATCGTCGACCTGCACTCCATAACGATTCCCGAGGCCATCGATCCCGCTGTTCTCCGCGCCAAGACACGCGAGACCGCCGCGCTGTACGTCGCCGCCGGCATTAATCCTGAGAAGGCCGTCATCTTCGTGCAGTCGGCTGTCTCGGCGCACGCCGAACTCGCCTGGATTCTGAACTGTGTCACGCCGCTGGGGTGGCTGGAGCGGATGACCCAGTTCAAGACGAAGTCCGCCGCGCAGGAGAGCGTCGGCACGGGGCTGCTCGACTATCCCGTGCTACAGGCCGCGGATATCCTCCTCTATGGCGCCCACCGGGTTCCGGTCGGCGAGGATCAGCGTCAGCACATCGAGTTGACCCGGGACATCGCGCAGCGGTTCCACCACATGTTCGGTCCGGCGTTTGTGCTGCCTGAGCCTCTGATCCGATCGAGCGGCGCGCGCATCATGGGCCTTGACGAACCGACGATGAAAATGTCGAAATCCCTGGGCGCAACCAGGACTGGGCACGCAATCGGTCTCGTGGACACGCCGGACCAGATCCGAGCGGCCGTCATGCGCGCGACCACTGATTCGTCGAACGACACGCGCTTTGAGACGGCGGGCCCCGGCGTCGTCAATCTCCTCACTCTCTTCGAAATACTCTCCGGGCAGAACCGGGACGAGGTCGAGAACGTCTTCGAGGGCAAGGGCTATGGATTCCTCAAGCGCACGGTCGCCGACCAGGTCGTCGCATCCCTCGAACCGATCCGTACGCGGTTTACTGAACTGATGGCAGACCCGGCCGGCCTCGAGGGGATTCTGGTCGACGGAGCGGACCGTGCCCGCCCGATCGCAACCGCAACCTTGGACAAGGTGAAGGGCCTGACCGGGCTCGGCTAGGCGTGCGACGATCGTCAGATCGCGCGCCCGGAGGCCGCAGTCCCCGGAGCGCTAAGTGGTCGGCAGCAAAGGACGCCCCCGACGAGATCCTCTGCGGGGGCGTCCGGTTTTTCGGGGACGGTCGCTCTTTCGGTGCAGCCCCTCCCTACCTGTCGTGGGTGGTACGGCCGTCGTTGATGATGCGGCCAGCTGGATACCCGCGGGCGCACGGCGGGGCTACCTGCGTCGCTGACCTTCCACGGGCTTCGGTACTGCTACGCCACTTGGCTGATCTCTGAAGGGGTGCCGGTCAACGTCGTGCAAGTCGCACTCGGACACGAGCATGCGAGTACGACCTTGAACCGGTACACCCACCGGCCAAAGGACTACCACGATCGGCTTCGGGCGGCCCTGACAGACCCTGCTGACGATCCGCTGACTGACGACGGTCCGTGAAGATCGATACCGCTCAAAATCCCTGTGGGCGTACGTGGTTTCGAACCACGGACCTCTGCCGTGTGAAGGCAGCGCTCTACCACTGAGCTATACGCCCGGAAGACATTTGAAGCCTACTACGCCGCCATGGCGATGCCACGGCGGGGGCCGGCCCCACCCGAGCGGGGTTGCCCCGGGCGGGGCTGATGGTCCGACCCGGACAACGCTGTGGCGAGGCCGACGGACCGTGCGGAAGCGTCGCACGATGTCGACAACGTTAGGTCTTGCGGAACGGAGCCTCGTCCGTCACGATCCGGACACAACTCACCTCGATTGGGACGAGCAAGGGCGGGGTAGACCCCCCCTGACGCACACTGCGGCAACAGCGATCCAGCACGAAGGGTAATCGACCTACGGGGGGTGTGCCACATGGCGCGAACCGATACAAGTGACCACGGAAGGCGCACACCGTGGTCTCTTCCAGCCAACTGTGGCCTGCGCGCCTGCTCCATGCCGGGCAAGTCTCCCGAACCGGCGTAACGGATGTTCAAGTCGCATAACCTTGTTTCCAACGAGCCTCAAAGAGGGAACTATCTCGTTACACGGGTGCTCGCCCGCACCACCGCAGCACTGAGAGGCCGCCCGATGACAATTCGTCATGATTCCATCACAGCAGAGCTCGCACTCCGGCTCGTCGTTCCCGGTGGGGCGCCCGTCCCGGTCGCGGCGACCATGCGCTATGAACCCGCGGACCCGTACGCGGTCAGCATCGGGTTCCGTACGGGCGCGGACGAGGTTGTCGAGTGGACGTTCGCCCGCCAACTGCTCAGCGACGGTGTCCGGCGTCCGGCCGGCGACGGAGACGTGCAGGTCTGGCCGGCGGCTCAGTCCGGCGGACGGATCGTCTGCCTCTCCCTGTCCAGTCCCTCGGGCCACGCGCTGTTCGAGATGCCGCGCTCGGAGGTGCTGTCTTTCCTTCGCCGCACCTATTCGGTGGTCCCACTCGGCGCAGAAAGCGAAGTCGTCGACTTGGACGCAGAGCTTGCGCTGCTCATCTGGGGTGGGCCTGCAACCTGACGTCGTGGGCCGGGGCGGGCCTTCGACCTCTGACATCACCCCCGGGCCGGGACGGGCAAGCGCCCCGGCCCGGGGGTCGCGAGTCAGGTGCCCGCTTTCCCCAGCAGCGGTGGACCCCAGCAGCGGTGTTCATCCGAAGCCGACCGGAGGTAGAGACCGCAACCAGGTCTCGACGCATCACTGCGAGGTGGACGAAGCGATCCTCAGCAGACGTCCAGCCTTGAGCTCTGCTTCGCGCCATTCGGCCCACGGATCGCTGCTCCAGGTGATTCCAGCGCCGGAGCCGAAGTGCAGACGCCCGGCCGCGAACCAGAATGTTCGGATGCCGACGGCAAGCTCACCGAGCCCTTTCTCGGCGTCCACCCAACCAATCGCACCACAATAGGGTCCACGAGCAGACGGTTCGAGTTCTCCGATGACGCGCAACGCACTCGACTTCGGGGCACCGGACACCGAGCCGGGCGGAAAGCTCGCCGCGAACAGTTCAGGCCAACCGACATCTGGTCGCAGCTGGGCCTGGACCGTTGACACCAGATGCACCAGACCCGGGTGAGCCTCGACCGTGCACAACTTCAGAACGCTCACCCCGCCGATACGTGCCACCCGGCCCAGGTCGTTACGGACCAGATCAACGATCATGATGTTCTCCGCAACGTCCTTGTCCCACAGATCGGTCGCCACCCGCCCGGTTCCCTTGATCGGCCCGGATCTCACGACGTCGGCCCGGCGCGACAGGAACAGCTCCGGTGACGCGCTGGCCAGCCGGATATCGACCTCCGGGACGTACATCACGGCCGCGTACGGCGCCGGGTTGTCTCGCGCGAGTGCCGCTGCAAGTGCCGCGACCACCTCACCGGCGTCGTCGGCCACAGGCACGGACTGCACCCGGCAGAGGTTGACCTGGTAGACCTCGCCAGCGGCGATCTCAGCCCGGATGCGGCGAACCCCACGGGTATAGCCGGGACCGTCCAAACTGGAGGTCCAGGCTCCACGTGGCGGGCCTTGCCAGGGCCGGCCGGCAAGCGTCGCCAACGGTGGCGCGGGCCGGACCTCACCGAAACGAACACACCGCGCCGTGCCCTCGAAGTCGACCGCCACCGCCCAGAACCCGCCGCGATCGAGCGCGGCCAGATCGTCGGTGATATCGATCACTCCGGTCGCGAGCCTGCCGCCGACGACCGCGAAAGAGCCGGTCCGCCGTGGTGGACGGTACCGGACCTCGCTGTGCCCACCACCTGCAGGTGCCGCGCCCCATGCCGCACGGTTGGAGACACCGCTTGACCCGGCCCGCCTGCCCTGGTCCGAGCTGTCCCGTGTGGTGCCGTCCATCCAAAGCACGCTACCGGCGTGGGCGGCTGGGTCGCGTCCTGCGACCAGGACAGAGACGACCGACGTGACTGATCGGGGCGTACGGGACCCTGACCCAGGAACTGCACATCATCGGCACATCGGACGGCGGTCCATTCGACGCTTCCCCCATCGTCCGCTAGAGTGCTACCTGCACCGCCAAACGGTGGGGCACGCGGACGTGGCTCAGCTGGTAGAGCATCACCTTGCCAAGGTGAGGGTCGCGGGTTCGAATCCCGTCGTCCGCTCGAGACTGTGTGAGGTCAGAGGTCAAGCTGGTTCCGGCCTCCCCCGGCGGAGTGGCCGAGTGGCTTAGGCAAGGGCCTGCAAAGCCCTGTACGCGGGTTCGATTCCCGCCTCCGCCTCAGGAACAATCTCGGACAAACTGGGGCGATTAGCTCAGTGGGAGAGCGCTACCTTGACACGGTAGAGGTCACTGGTTCAATCCCAGTATCGCCCACCCCGGTTTACCTGGGCTTTCTACGATGCCCGCATGCCAATCATGGCATGCGGGCATCGTGTGTACGGATCCGCGAGCATCGCCGGTCGCGGATGTCCCATGTGCTCCGCGGATGACATCTGCAATCTGACCGCCCCACCTTCAGTGCGCCCGACACACAGGGGTGTGCTGTCGGGCACGCACGCCCGGCGGCCCCCAATGGACCATATGGCCGCCGGGCGTGCAACAATGCCTGTTCCTGTACGCATGACAGCACCCATCGGATCCGACCCATCCGTTCGACAGGAGGACACATGCGCGTCAGCGTTGACCCGTCCGTGTGCGCCGGCCATGGCCAATGCAACGTCCACGGCCCGGACGTCTACGGGCTCGAGGACGGCTACTGTCTGATCACCGACCCGGAAGTACCCGCGGGCCTTGAGGAACAGGCGCGCAAGGGCGCCGAGGCCTGCCCCGAACAGGCGATCACAGTCACCGACTGAACCAGCTGGCGTCCCTCGCCCGAACAGCCGTTCAGGACCGTGGCGCCGTGAGAAAGAGCGTGACGCCGTCGGCGACACCCTGCGCGGCGTGCTGGCGCCAGGTTGCGTCCGAGACCCTGGTGGCATCGGCCGGGTTGCGCATGTTGGCGCATTCGAGGAACACCTTCGGCACCCGCGACAGGTTCAACCCACCGAGGTCCGCACGGAAGGACAACCCGGCGTCCGCGACGTAGTCGGCCCGTGGTTCGCCGGTGTCACGTTCGAACCCCATCCGCAGCGCCTCCGCCAGACGTGCCGACGGAGCGAGAATCACGGCGTTGGCGCCGTCCGGGCCGAGGCTTGGGGCGATGACATGAAACCCGCTGCCGCTCGGCGGCCCGCCGTCGGCGTGCACGGACACCGCCGCATCGGCGTGCACGTCGTTGCCGATCCGCGCCCGCTCGTTGATGCACGGACCGACCCCGGAGTCATCGGTTCTGGTCAGCACAACCATGGCGCCGCGTCCGCGCAGCAGCGCGGCCGCCCGGACCGCGACGTCATAGGTGAACGCGTGTTCGGGATATCCATCGTCGGTCTCGGCGCCGACGGTGTCACACTCTTTTTCCATGCCGCCCGCGTCCACCTTGCGGGAGATGGCCGCTGCGGCGGCCGCGTTACCGCCGTTGTGCCCGGGATCCAGCAGAATCGTGCGTCCCCGGAGCGAGTCCTGACCCGCCGGCAGCGACATGCCGCCAACGGCGGCGTCGGTCCGCGGCAGGGCACCGGAACCAGATGAACCGGATGACACGCCACGAGCCGCGAAACCGACCAGGAGGAGCACGGCGGCCGCGAAGGCCATCGCGAACGCTCGCGACTGGGAAGGCATCTACAGAGGATCCATCGTCATAAGGTCGCCGCGGTCACGAAATCGATGAGACGTTCGACCGCGCCGAGAAGACCCACTTCGACATCGGTGTAGGAGTGCACGCCAGCAAGCACCCGACGCCACATGTCCACGGGTTCGGCGACGCCGAGGGCACGACACACGCCTTCTTTCCACGGCTCGCCCGGGGGCACCCGCGGCCAGGCCGCGATCCCCACGGACGCCGGCTTCACCGCCTGCCAGATGTCGATGTAGGGATGCCCGGTCACCAGCACGTCCGGCGATGTCACAGACGCGGCGATCCGACTCTCCTTGGAACCGGGGACGAGGTGGTCGACGAGCACCCCGAGACGACGCGACGGCCCCGGCCGGAACGACGCGACGACCGCGGGAAGGTCGTCCACGCCGTCAAGGGATTCGACGACGACACCTTCGACCCGAAGATCATCTCCCCAGATACGCTCGACGAGCGCGGCGTCGTGCAGCCCCTCCACGTAGATTCGACTCGCCTGCGCGACCCGCGCCCGGTGGCCGTGAACGGCCACGGACCCGGACGCGGTGCGGGCCGGGCCCGCGGGCGCCGAGCGCTGGGGCCGGATCAGCGTGACCGGCCGGCCGTCCAGCAGGAAGGCGCCGGGGTCGAGCGGGAAGATCCGACGCCGACCATGACGGTCCTCCAGCACCACACCACCGGCCTCCATCTCTACGACCGCGCCGCAGAAGCCGGTCGCGGCATCCTCGACGACCAGCTCCTGCGCGGCCTCCACCGTGGGCGGTGGTGCAGGCCGCGCGCGTTTCTCCTGCGCCAGCACGTCAGGCCCGTAGTCTCTGCTACGCACCCGCCCACTGTAGCCCGGCCCATCGCACGCCCGGCCCGGCCTATCGCGAGCCCGGCCCTGGCGCGCCAAATCCGGAGCGAAGTCCCAAAATCGACCTATGACCGGACCTGTGCCCGAGAGATACCGACCGGGCGTCGCCCTCCTCGTGATCGACATGCAGAACGACTTCGCCGCGCCGGACGGAAGTCTGTACGTCTCTGGTGGGCAGGAGCTCATACCGACCGTCAATGCCGAGATCGAACAAGCGGTAGCCGCAGGTTCACCGGTCATCTACACCCAGGACTGGCATCCACCCACCACCCCGCACTTCTCCACCGGCGGAGGCATCTGGCCGCCGCATTGCGTACGGGACACCGTGGGCGCGCGACTGCATCCGGCGCTACGGGTTGACGGAACCGTGGTTCGCAAGGGGACAGGCGGTGAGAACGGCTACTCGGGATTCACCGTCCGGGATCCGCTCACTGACACTGCACAGGCGACCGAACTCCACACGATTCTCATGTCACGGGATATCGCTACCATCGTGGTCGTAGGCCTCGCCGGGGACCACTGCGTGAAGGCGACAGCGCTCGACGGGCGTGCACGTGGCTATCAGGTGGTGCTGCCACTCGCCCTCACCCGGTTCGTCGGGCTCCGGCCAGGTGACGACACCCGGGCCATCACCGAGCTACGTGACGCCGGCGTCATGGTGGTTCCCTTCTGACCATGCGAACCCGCCTGATGTGTTCCTGCTGATCGTTCCCATCAGGCGAGTTCACCCGGTGCCGGACCGGTGGTCGGGCGGATCGTGGTCGGGCGGATCGCAGAGCGATACATCCGACACCATTGGTGATCTATAGCTCTTACCTCACGCCGCGCAGTCGGCACAGATCATCCGCCGGCTGTCGGCGAGTTGGCTGCGGTGGTGGACCAGGAAGCAGCTCTTGCAGGTGAACTCGTCCGCCTGACGCGGTAGGACGCGGACCGTCAGCTCCTCGCCGGCCAGATCCGCGCCGGGTAGGTCGAGTTCGGCCTCGAACGGGTCGACCTCGTCCCCGAGGTCAGCCGCCGCATCCGCCCGCCGCGCCTTGAGCGCCTCCAGACTCTGCTCGGAAACCTCCTCGGCATCGGTGGTGCGGGGGGTGTCGTAATCGGTGGCCACTGAGATTCTCCCGTGAATTGAGTGCGTCTCGTGCGCAACCCACAACGCACGACCGGCAGGGTATGTGCCCGCTAGGACGATCCCCACTGGGTGTGGCCTTCACCACATCGACCTTGATGATCATTAGCGAATTCTCGTCAGGCGGCCGGACACGATGGTCAGCCGGTCCGGCGCAACCAGGTGACCGGCGCCCCATGGGCTGCCTGCCGAAGCGGCTCCAGCGCCTCGTCCCACGCCGTGCCCAGCAAGCGGTGCAACCCTCGTGCCAGGGTCTCGCGACCCTCGCCCCGCTCGATGAGGGCACGTAGCGCGGCTTCCCCGACGACGATGTCCCCGTTCGCGGCGATCGATGCACGGTGCAGGCCGAGCTCGGGCGTGTGGGAGTAGCGCTCCGAGTCACATCCCGGCGAGGGTGCCTCGACCACGTCGAAGCAGACCTGACCGAGGCGGCGCAACTGGCCGGCAAGGCGCCCGGCCGTCCCACACGGGGCACGCCACTCCAGGCCCGCATAAAGCGCGCCCGCGGAGCGCGGCTGCTCGCTCCAGGTCAGGGACACCGACGAGGACAGCACGGCGGACACGGCGAACTCCAGGTGCGGACACAGCGACGGCGGGCAGGCCAGAACCGCCAACATGCCGGGAACCTTGAAGGCCGCCGGACCGGATACAAGTTCTCGTGCTGATGACATTGCAACCACGCAGGACCTCCGTCGACGAGTTACGCCTTCCCCTGCGATCTCGCCTCACGATCGTCCGCGCCGCGCGGTACCGATGGTGCCATGGGGCGCCGTGGCATCCATACCCGACCCCCGTCTGACAGATCTGGTTCATCCGGTCGATATCCGGACTATTCGCGATGGCCACGCGTCGATCATGTGATCAGACACATCCCGGACCGGAGCACCGGGACCGGGACCGGGTTTCCGACCGAACCACACGTTATGGTCGACGACACTGCCCGACCGGATCAGTACATGATCATATCACGGTGTGTTCAAGTCCACCTACAACGATCGGACCTGGGACGATCGGCCAGACATGATCAAAAACCGTCCGCCTGGACTCACCCGACCCGCGGATGTTCGTCCCCACCCGCGCCGGTCGGCCCTGGATCTCCGACCACCCGTAGGCTTCGTACGTATGTTGCAAGTCTGGCCGGGCAGCCCCTATCCGCTCGGTGCCACCTATGACGGCACCGGGACCAATTTCGCGATCTTCTCTGAGGCTGCCGAGAAGGTCGAACTGTGCCTGTTCGACGATGACGACGCCGAGACGCGCGTCGAGTTGAAGGAAGTCGACGCATTCGTCTACCACGGGTTCCTCCCCAGCATCGGCCCCGGCCAGCGATACGGCTACCGGGTGCACGGCCCCCACGACCCGGCCCGGGGGCTGCGGTGCAATCCGCACAAGCTTCTCCTCGACCCGTATGCGAAAGCCGTCGACGGCGAGATCGACTGGGACCAGTCGGTGTTCGGCTACAACTTCGGCGATCCAGACAGCATGAACACCGCCGACTCCGCCTCGCGGATGATGAAGTCGGTGGTCATCAGCCCGTTCTTCGACTGGAACAACGACCGCCCGCCCCGCACCCCGTACAACGAGACCGTCATCTATGAGGCGCACGTGCGTGGCCTCACGATCGCGCACCCAGACCTTCCGGCGGAGTACCGGGGCACCTATGCCGGGGTGGCACATCCGATCATGGTCGACCACTACCACACGCTCGGTGTGACCGCCGTGGAGCTCATGCCCGTCCACCAGTTCGTCCAGGACGAGCATCTGGTCAGCCGCGGCCTGCGCAACTACTGGGGATACAACTCGCTGGCCTTCCTGGCCCCCCACAACGCCTACGCGGCCGCAGCCCGGTCGGGGCAGCAGGTCCAGGAGTTCAAGTTGATGGTGAAGGACCTGCACGATGCCGGCATCGAGGTGATCCTGGACGTGGTGTACAACCACACGGCCGAGGGGAACCACATGGGTCCCATGCTCTGCTTCCGCGGAATCGACAATGCCGCCTACTACCGGCTGATAGAGGACGATCCGCGCTACTACATGGACTACACCGGCACCGGCAACAGCATGCGGGTCCGCCATCCCCATGTCCTCCAGCTCATCATGGACTCGCTGCGCTACTGGGTTACCGAGATGCACGTCGACGGATTCCGGTTCGATCTGGCTGCGACCCTGGCCCGGGAGTTCTACGAGGTCGACCGACTGTCCTCTTTCTTCGACCTCGTCCAGCAGGATCCGGTCGTCTCCCAGGTCAAACTGATCGCCGAACCCTGGGACCTGGGCGCCGGTGGCTACCAGGTCGGCAACTTCCCGCCACTGTGGACCGAGTGGAACGGCAAGTACCGTGACACCGTGCGGGACTTCTGGCGTGGTCAGGACCACGGCATCACCGAGTTCGCATCCCGCCTGACCGGGTCAAGCGACCTCTACGAATCCGACGGCCGCCGCCCGTCCGCATCCATCAACTTCATCACGGCCCACGACGGTTTCACCCTCCACGACCTGGTCTCATACAACAACAAACACAATGAGGCCAACGGTGAGGACAACTGGGACGGATCGGACGACAACCGGTCGTGGAACTGTGGTGTGGAGGGGCCGACCGACGATCCTGATGTGCTCGCGCTACGCGCGGCTCAGATCAGAAACTTCCTCACCACGCTCTTTCTCTCGCAGGGCGTACCCATGCTGGTGGCCGGTGATGAGATGGGGCGCACCCAGCATGGCAACAACAACGGCTACTGTCAGGACAACGAGATCTCGTGGTTGGACTGGTCACTGGCGGAACGCAACGCAAGCCTGGTGGAGTTCACCGCGCTCGTGTCCGCTCTGCGTCGGGAACACCCGGTGTTCCGCCGCCGGCGCTTCTTCCAGGGTGACGCGATTCGCGGTTCGGGCACCGGTTCGGTACCCGGCCCGGGAGATGCAGCGGGCAGTGGCGCCGAGGAACCGCTCAAGGACATCGTCTGGCTGCTTCCGGACGGTACCGAGATGTCAGATGCAGACTGGGAGTTCGGCCTGGCGCGGTCACTGGGGATGTTCCTCAACGGCCACGGCATACCCGACCGCAACCACCGCGGCGAAAACGTTGTAGACCAGTCGTTCCTGCTGTTCTTCAACGCGCACTTCGAGCCGCTCGGATTCCGCGTACCGCCGGAGAACTTCGGCACCAGCTGGGAGATCGTCATCGATACCGGGGTACCCGGCGCGGTCGTGACAACAGCCGTCGACTCAGGCGACTCGGGCGGAGCTGCCGGCTCGGGCGAAAGCGGCCCGTTCGACGCGCGCGCCGGCAACCGGATCGTGAAGGCCGACGACCCCATCGAGGTCGACGCCCGGTCAACCCTGGTGCTGCGCTGTGCCGACTGAGTCACGGGGCAGCGTCACCCCGACGCCCGCCCGGACGGTCCCGGGCTCGACCTACCGGTTGCAGCTGAGCATGGAGTTCTCCTTCACCGACGCGGCTGTCATCGTCCCGTACCTGGCCGCGCTCGGGGTCACCCACCTGTACTGCTCGCCCGTCCTGGAGGCCGTCGACGGTTCGAGCCACGGCTATGACGTCGTCAGCCACGACCAGATCAGCCCCGAACTCGGCGGGCCGGCCGGGTTCCGCAGACTCGTGACCGCCTGCCGCAAGGCGGGCCTCGGCATCGTTTTGGACCTGGTGCCCAACCACATGGCGATCACCGCTCCGGAGACCGCGAACGCTGTCTGGTGGTCGGTGTTGCGGGAGGGCCGGACGTCGCCGTACGCGTCCTGGTTCGACATCGACTGGGACTCTCCGGACAATCCAGGAAAGATCGTCGTCCCGATTCTGGGTGACCCGCTGGCGGACTGCCTCGCGGCCGGGGAAATCATGATCACGACGAACGAGGATGCCGAATCCGTGGTCACTTACCACGACCACGTACTGCCGGTCGCGGTGGGCACCGCCGACCCTGGCGACGTGGCGGCAACCCTTGATCGGCAGCACTACCGGCTGTGCTTCTGGCGCGTCGCCGGCACCGAGCTCAACTACCGCCGGTTCTTCGACATCACCACGCTCGCCGGCCTGCGTCAGGAGGACCCGGACGTCTTCGCCGCGACCCATCGCCTGATTCTCGACCAGGTGCGGGCCGGCGCCGTCGACGGCCTGCGGGTCGATCATCCCGACGGTCTCGCCGATCCCGAGGAGTACCTGCGCCGGCTGTCCGAGGCCACCGAGGGCGCGTGGACGGTCGTGGAGAAGATCCTCGAACCGGGTGAGGTACTGCCCGACACCTGGGCGTGCGCGGGCACCACCGGCTACGACACGCTGAACCGGCTCACCCGGCTGTTCGTCGATCCAGCGGCGGCCAGGCCCTTCACCAAGCTGTACGCCGAGATAACCGGCTCCTCCCCCGACTTCGCGGCGCTCGCCCGCGAGGCCAAGCTGGCCGCGCTCATGGACGTCCTGCGGCCCGAGTTGGACCGGCTCGCCGAGCTCGCGCTGACGCAGGCACGGCGGCGGCGCGCAGACCTGACCCGCGTCGGTCTTCGCGAGGCGCTCGCCGAGGTGCTGGCCGCGTTCGCGGTCTACCGCGCCTACATCCGGCCGGGCGGGGCCGCAACCCTGGACGCCCGAGCTCACGTGGTCGGGGCGTGTGAGCGGGCCCGGGAATCCCTGCCGCGGCGGTCGGGCGAAATCGATCTCATCGAGAACCTGGCGCTGGCCGGCCCACCCGAGTTCGTGGTGCGATTCCAGCAGACCACCGGGCCCGTCATGGCTAAGGGCATCGAGGACACCGCCTTCTACCGGTACGGCCGGATGGTCGCCCTCAACGAGGTCGGCGGCGCCCCCGGCGACTTCCCCGCCTTTCCCGCCGGGCATCCGCACAGCGCGGTGCACGAGTTCCATGAGGCCAACGCGACCATTCAACGGACCTGGCCGCTGACGATGACGACCCTGTCCACGCACGACACCAAGCGGTCGGAGGATGTGCGTGCCAGGCTGGTGGTACTGACCGAGGACCCGCACGGCTGGGGCGAGGTGGCGCAACGTCTGGTCGCTCTGGGTGAGCGCCATACCGATACCGAACGGGGCTGGCCGGACCGTGAAGCCGGCTACCTGCTGGCGCAGACGCTCGTCGGCGCGTGGCCGCTGCCGGCGCAGCGGGTCCGGGACTACCTGCTCAAGGCCGTCCGCGAGGCCAAGGTGCACACCTGCTGGACCGACCCGAACCTCGGCTACGAGTCCGCGCTGGTGAACTACGTCGACGCCGTCCTGGACGACCGGGACTACGTCGCCACCCTGGAGACCTACGTCGCCACCCTGGTGGAGCTCGGCCGCCAGAACTCCGTCGCCCAGAAGCTCCTCCAGCTGGTCTGCCCCGGTGTGCCCGACATCTACCAGGGCCAGGAACTGTGGGACGCCTCCCTGGTCGACCCGGACAACCGGCGACCGGTCAACTTCGGCGAGCGGGCGAAACTCCTGACCGAGCTGGGGCCTGATCCCGGAGCCCGCAAACCACCCGCGCTCGACGACACCGGCGCGGCGAAACTGCTGGTCGTCGCCCGCGCGTTACGGCTGCGACGGGAACAACCGCAGTGGTTCGGCACGGAGGCGACCTATCGGCCGTTGTGGGCATCGGGTTCGGCTGCCGAGCATGTCGTCGCGTTCGTCCGCTCCGGATCGGTGGTCGCGGTGGCGCCCCGGCTGGTGCTGGGACTACGCCGCGGCGGCGGCTGGCGGGACACCACCCTCCCGCTGCCCGACGGACGCTGGACGGACCTGTTCACCGGCCGGCGCCATGATGGCGGCGTGGCCTACGTCCTGCGGCTGCTGCGCGACTTCCCCGTCAGCCTCCTCGTGCGCACGCCCTGACCGCCATCGCATCGTGCCGGCATCGCATCGTGCCGGCATCGCATCGTGCCGCGGCCGGGTCGTGACTCGGCCGAAAATCGGCCGAAACGCTGTGCGGGACGGGCCTGCCTATGATGCCCTGAAACATGGGCAGAGGCAGAGGCAGACTTCACGCAGTCCACCAGCGACGAATCCCCTCCTCGGGGCAACCGTGGGTGGCATGTCCGGCGCTACCCACGGTAACAGTTCCGTGAAATCACGGTCACAGATACTCACGCATCCGACAACGGGTAGACAGGACCGATGAGCACTTTCCGCGTGTGGGTGCCAGAGGCCAAGACGGTAGGTGTGATCACCGACAGTGGCGGCAGCGAGACCGTCCACGAGATGCTGGCCGACGACGGCGGTTGGTGGTGGGTGAACGTGCCCGCTGCGGGCCACGGCACCGAGTACGCCTACCTGATCGACGGCGAGGCCGACGAACTGCCGGACCCTCGCGCCGCCGATCAGCCCCACGGCGTCCACGGTCGCTCCCGGCTCGTCGACCACTCCCTGTTCACCTGGACGGACAATGCCTGGCGAGGGGTGACGCTGGCCGGAAGCGTCCTCTATGAGCTGCACATCGGCACGTTCACCCCGGCCGGTACCTTCGACGCGGCCATCGAACGGCTCGACCACCTGGTGGCTCTCGGCGTGGACGCCGTCGAGCTGCTGCCCGTCAACGCCTTCGCGGGCCGCCACGGCTGGGGCTATGACGGCGTCGGCCTGTTCGCCGTCCACGAGCCCTACGGCGGCTCGGACGGGCTCAAGCGGTTCGTCGACGCGGCCCACAGCCGGGGTATCGGCGTGATCATGGACGTTGTCTACAACCATCTCGGGCCCGACGGGAACTACCTCGCCCGGTTCGGCCCCTACTTCACCGACTCCCGCGTCACACCCTGGGGACCGGCTGTCAATCTCGACGCCCCCGGCTCCGACGAGGTCCGGGCCTTCATCGTCGACAACGCGCTGGGCTGGCTGCGGCACTACCACTGCGACGGCCTGCGGCTGGACGCGGTGCACGCCTTCGCCGACGGCCGTGCCGTCCACATCCTCGAGGAGATCACCGTCGCGGTGCACCGGCTCGCCGCCCAGCAGCGCCGGCCGCTGTTCGTGATCGCCGAATCCGACCTCAACGACCCACGGCTGGTGACCACCCGCGATGCCGGTGGGCTCGGCTTGGACGCGCAGTGGTGCGACGACGTGCACCATGCCATGTGGACAGCACTGTCGGGTGAACGCCAAGGCTACTACAGCGACTTCGGCAGTCTCGCGATCCTGGCCAAGGCGATGGAACGCGCCTTCGTCCATGACGGGACGTACTCGGCGTTCCGCGGGCGCTCCCACGGCCGTCCGGTGCCCAACCACCTCCCGGCGCATCGGTTCGTGACGTTCCTGCAGGACCACGACCAGGTCGGCAACCGGGCAATCGGCGACCGTGCCGGGCAGACGCTCAGCGCAGGGCTGCTGCGGGTGGGCGCCGCGCTCCTGTTGACCTCACCGTTCACTCCGATGTTGTTCATGGGCGAGGAATGGGGGGCGAGCACACCGTGGCAGTTCTTCAGTGACCACACCGCACCCGGGCTGGCCGACGCCGTCCGCAAGGGTCGCCGGGGCGAGTTCGCCGCGCACGGCTGGGGGCCCGACGAGATCCCCGATCCACAGGACGAGACGACATTCGTCCGCTCGAAACTGGACTGGACGGAACTACGGACTCCGCGCCACGCCGGTCTGCTGAAGTGGTACCGGCGCCTGACCACCCTGCGCCGGACCCTGCCCGACCTCACCAACCCGGACCTGTCCTGCGTACGCGCCAGCTTCGACGAGGACGCCCGGTGGTTCGTGCTGCGCCGCGGCCAGGTCGCGGTCGTGTGCAACCTCGCACCACGGCGCCAACCGGTACCGGTCGAGGGCGTGCCGTTTGACGTGCCGGCCGCGTCCGCCAGCGGGTTCACCTATATGCCGGGCCGTATCGAGCTCGACGGGGAATCAGTGGTGATCGCCCGCCTGCTGTGAGCCGGCTTGCTGTGAGCCGACCGGGTCAACGCCGACGGTCGCGGCGTTCGGTTCGGGACAGCACCGCGTACAAGAGGCCGAGAATGCCTACGGCTATCAGTAGCACGACGACCAGCAGCATCACATAGGTCGTCATACGTACAACCGTCCTTTCAGGCCGAGCTCGAGGCGGCGAACGTCCGACACCAGACACCCACGACACCTCGGGGTCACCGGTACCGCACCCCGTCAGTATCCCGTTCGGGTGACGGCTGCACATCTCGCGGTCCGGTCATCCACCGGATCATCCGGCAGCACCGGTGCCGGTGCCGGTGCCGGTGCCGGTGCCGGGAAACGGGTTACGACGCCTTGGCGCTGCCTTCCCAGACTGCCAGGTCGTCGGACCCGCCGTCGCGGGCCAACGCCGACAACCGCGAAATCGCGCGCTGGAACTTCTTGCGATGCGGCCCGGCCAGCATCTCAGCCGAGAACAGTTCGTTGAAGGGTTGGCCGGATGCCACGACCGGAATCGATCGGTCGTAGAGACGGTCGGCGAGGACGACGAGCCGCAGCGCCATCGCCTGGTCGGAGACCGCGGTGACGCCGTGCAGGCAGAACAGTCCGACATCGTCGACGAGCGCGCCGTAGCGGGACGGGTGCAACCGGCCGAGGTGGGCGCACAGTTCGGCGAAGCCGTCCTCGCTGGCACCGAGGGTCACCGCGGCACGACGAGTTATCTCATCGTCGCTGTGAGGAGCAGGCGGCTTCGGCAGGCCACGATGGCGGAAGTCCTCGCCAGAGATCCGCAGAATGTCGAACCGCGACGACAGCCCCTGGATCTCGCGCAGGAAGTCATCCGCGCCGAACCGACCGGCACCGAGATCTTCCGGCTGGGTGTTGCTGGTCGCGGCCAGGTGCACACCCGCCTCGACGAGCCTGGTCAGCAACGTGGAGACGAGGACCGTGTCACCGGGGTCGTCCAGCTCGAACTCGTCGATCGCCAGCAGCCGTAGGCCGGACAGGGCGTCCACGGTCCGGGCGAACCCCAGCGCGCCGACCAGCGAAGTGATCTCCACGAACGTCCCGTATGCCTTGGGGCCCGGCACCGCGTGCCACAGCGACGCGAGCAGGTGGGTCTTGCCGACCCCGAACCCGCCGTCGAGATAGACCCCCGGACGCGTACCCCCCGCATCCGACCCGCCGCCGGCGTCATCCCGGCGGCCCCCATCCCGGCGGCTCAGATCACGGCGTCCGAACCGGAACAGGCCACGGCCGCCGGCGCCGCCCGAACCCCGGGCTCGGGTCCCGCCCGACGCGACCCGGTCGGCGAACCGGCCCAGCGCCGCGACGGCACCGACCTGGCTCGGCTCGCCGGGATCCGGCCGGTAGGTCACGAAGCGGACGTCATTGAACCGTGGCGGTGGAACGAGGGCCGCGACCAGATCGTCCGGACGTACCTCGGGATGGCGGTCTACCAGGCGCTCCGGCATGTTTTCACCCTACGGAGACACCACCGGTCGATGACGCCCGGAGAAGTGCCCCGCGAGGTAACTCACACCATTTCACGCTGAACACCGTGATATGCAACAGCCCACGCTACGAGCAATCAGCCGACAACGGGTCGAATGTCGAATAGAGTCTGCGTCGAATAGAGTCTGGTGAGTGCGCCGGTTGCCGTCCCCTGATGACGTCGATCTGGATGCCTGCTACCGCCTACCGGCGGTCGCCGTCGGTGGTGTGCACGTCCGATCGAACTTCGTCTCGTCCCTCGACGGTGGCGCCGAGGTGGACGGTCGTTCCGGCGGTCTCGGCGGCAGTGCCGACCGCCGGGTCTTTCGCATGCTGCGCTGGCTCGCCGACGTCGTCCTCGTCGGCGCCGGCACCGCGATCGCCGAGGACTACGGGCCGGTCGTGGTGCCACCGGAGCGCCGCGATCGACGGCTCGCAGCCGGGCAGGCCCCGATCCCGCCGGTGGCGGTCGTCTCCGGCAGCCTGCGGCTCGACCCGTCCGCCCGGCTGTTCAGCGCGGACGTGCGTCCGCTCGTGCTCACCTGCCGGGCCGCGCCGGCTGACCGGTACCGCGACCTTGCGGCCGTCGCCGACATGCTGGTCTGCGGCGACGAGACAGTAGATCTCGCGACGGCACTGCATGCGCTCGCCGGGCGGGGACTGGGACGCGTGCTGTGCGAAGGCGGACCATCGCTGCACGCGTCCCTCGCCGGCGCAGACCTTCTCGATGAGTTGTGCCTGACACTTGCCCCGTTACTCGCCGGCCCCGACCACGCCCGGATCGTCGGCGGCGCCCATTGGCCGAAGCCCGTCACGATGACACTCGGTCACGTTCTCGAGGAAGACGGCAGCCTGTTCCTGCGCTACCTGCGTCGCTGAATCATGTGCGTCGCTGAAGCTCCGAGGACATACCTACAGAATCATGCCGGCGGCGACCGTGGACCCGGTCGCCTCGTCGACGAGAATGACGCTCCCGGTCGTCCGGTTACGCCGGTACGGATCGAAGCACAGCGGTGTCGTGGTCCGCACCGTCACCCGGCCGATGTCGTTGAGCCGCAGCTCCGACACGCTCTCGTCGCGGTGCAGCGTGTCGACGTCGACCCGGTAGGCGATGTTCTTCAGCACGCTGCGCACGGACCGGGTCGTGTGCTTGATCCCGAGCCTGGCTCTGGCCCGCAGCGGCGCGTCCGCCATCCAGCACACCATCATGTCGATGTCCTGGCCGACCGTTGGCTGGTTCGCCGGTCGGGCGAGCATGTCCCCGCGGGAGACATCAAGATCGTCTTCGAGACGGACCGTTACCGACATCGGCGCGAAGGCTTCGGCGACCGGTCCGTCAAAGGTGTCGATGGCCGCTATCCGCGAGGTCAGACCGGACGGCAGGACGATCACGTCATCCCCGGGCTTGAGAATGCCACCGGCGACCTGGCCTGCATAACCGCGGTAGTCGTGCAGGTCCTCCGATCGCGGCCGGACCACCCACTGCACCGGGAAGCGCACGTCGATGAGGTTGCGGTCGGAGGCGATGTGCAGCTCCTCCAGGTGGTGCAGCAACGAGGTGCCCTCGTACCAGGGTGTGCTCGGCGAGCGGGACACGATGTTGTCCCCACCGAGCGCCGAAACCGGGATCGTCGCGACGTCGACGATCTCGAGCTTGGCGGCGAACCCCCGGAACTCACTTTTGATCTTTTCGAACACATCCTCGTCGAACCCGACGAGGTCCATCTTGTTCACGCACAGCACCAGGTGTGGGACGCGCAGCAGCGAGGCCAGAAAGGCGTGCCGCCGGGTCTGTTGCAGCACGCCCTTACGCGCATCCACCAGCAACAGTGCCAGATCGGCGGTGGACGCCCCGGTGACCATGTTGCGGGTGTACTGGACGTGCCCAGGGGTGTCGGCGAGGATGAACGACCGCTTCGGCGTGGCGAAGTACCGGTATGCGACGTCGATCGTGATGCCCTGTTCCCGCTCGGCTCGCAGCCCGTCGGTGAGCAGCGCCAGGTCGACGTAGGCATCGCCCCGCTCGCGGCTGGTGCGCTCCACCGCTGCCAGCTGGTCGGTGAACAGCGACTTGGTGTCGAAGAGCAGGCGTCCGATCAGTGTGGACTTGCCGTCGTCGACAGAACCAGCGGTGGCGACCCGCAGCAGCTCCCCCATCAGAACAGCTCCCCCATCAGAAGTAGCCTTCCCGTTTGCGGTCCTCCATGGCAGCTTCGCTGACCCGGTCGTCTGCGCGGGTCGCGCCGCGTTCGGTGATCCTGCTGGCCGCCACCTCGGCGATCACCTCGTCGATCGTCGCCGCGGTCGACGCGATCGCCCCGGTGCAGGACATGTCCCCCACGGTGCGGTAACGCACCTGACGCGCAACGGCGCGCTCCCCGTCCAGCGGCGGCGTCAGGGCAGTCACCGCGAGCAGCATCCCGTCCCGTTCAACCACCTCACGGGTGTGCGCATAGTAGATCGACGGGATCTCCAGGTTCTCCTGCGCGATGTAGCGCCAGATGTCGAGTTCCGTCCAGTTCGATAGCGGAAAGACCCGGATGTGCTCGCCCGGACGGTGCCGCCCGTTGTAGAGCGACCACAGCTCGGGACGCTGGTTCTTCGGATCCCACTGGCCGAACTCGTCCCGGAAGGAGTAGACGCGCTCCTTGGCCCGGGCCTTCTCCTCGTCACGACGGGCCCCGCCGAACACCGCGTCGAACTTGTTCGCCTCGATGGTGTCCAACAGCACCGGCGTCTGCAGCTGGTTGCGGGACGCGCCCGGCCGGGTGTCTTCGGTGATCGCTCCGACATCGATCGCATCCTGGACGGATCCGACGACGAGGCGGGCCGCCAGCTGCGCCACCCGGACATCGCGGAACTGCATCACCTCGCTGAAGTTGTGGCCGGTGTCAATGTGGACCAGCGGAAACGGCAGCTTCGCCGGCCAGAACGCCTTCTGGGCGACCCGGAGCATGACGATCGAGTCCTTGCCGCCGGAGAACAGCAGCGCGGGACGCTCGAACTCGGCCACCACCTCCCGAAAGATGTGGACCGCCTCCGCCTCGAGCATCTGCAGATGGGTGAGTTCGTAGCCCGTGACAGGCACGCGGAATCCCCCCGTCGACCCCAGTGGACAACATCGATAGATGACAACGCCGGTGGACATCCGGCGGATATCAGCCCAACGTAGCCGAGGGACCGGTGCCCAGGACAGCGAAGCGACAGCGGATCACGGATCACGGATCACGGATCACGGATCACGGATCAACGCCAGGATGGGCCCGGCCAGGTCCGGGCGGCAGACCAGCAGGTCCGGCAGGAGCGGATCCGGTCGGTTGTAGACCAGCGGCGATCCATCCAGCCTGCTGGCGTGCAGGCCGGCCGCGCGGGCGACGGCAACCGGTGCGGCCGAGTCCCACTCGTACTGGCCGCCGGCGTGCAGGTAGGCGTCGGCGTCGCCACGGACGACAGCCGCGACCTTCGCTCCGGCGGAACCGACCGGCACGACCGAGCCGCCCAACGCCGCGGCCACCGCGCCGACCACCGCCGGCGCCCTGGTTCGGCTGGCCACCAGCCGCGGGCCACCCACCGGCGTGGGACGGTCCGGCAACGGCGCACCGGTCGCCAACGTGACGCCCTGCGCCGGCAGGGCGACCGCCCCCACGACCAGGTCGCCGTCCTCCCACAGCGCGACGTGCACGGCCCAGTCGAGCCGGCCCTGCTCGCCGAACTCACGGGTTCCGTCCAACGGATCGATGATCCATACCCGCCGGGCGGTCAGCCGCGCCGGGTCGTCGACCGCTTCCTCTGAGAGGACCGCGTCATGCCGACGATGCCGGGCGAGGGCGCCCGCGAGCCATTCCTGTGACCGGGCGTCACCAGCGTCCCGCAGTACGGCCGGGTCGTCGAAGCCCAGTTCCGCTCGGACCCGCACCAGGAGATCGCCCGCGCCGGTGGCCAGGCGCGCCGCCAGAACGGCGTCGGTGAGTTCCTGATGCTCCGCCGTGGCGGTGTGATCGTCGGTGTTCACCACTGGCAGTCTGCCACCGGTCGGACAGTCTGCCACCGGTCGGACAGCCACCAGGTCGACGGTCGAGGCAGGACTACAACCACCTCAGCCCGTCCCCAGCCCGTTGCCATGGCAGAACGGACGTCAACGGCTACGGTCAGGGTGTGCCCACCATCCGGGAGAGGACCGCGCTGCTGGTCGACGAGGCGCGCGCAACGGAACTGACCGAGGCGTCGCTGCACTGGCCGTCACTGACGCTGACGGCCGCGCAGCTTGCCGACCTTGAGCTCCTGCTGTCCAGCGGGTGCCTGAGCCACCACGTCCCGGGTGTGACCGACGATGCCTACGACGGCCCGGTGCGGATGCCGCGGCACACCGTTGACGTCGCCGACGCCCACGCGCTGACCAGCGAGAGCACCGAGAAACCGCGCCCTGGGGTGACGGTCGCGCTGAGGGACTCCGAAGGCGTGATGATTGCCGCGCTGCGAGTGACCGATGTGGCCGGGTCGGCGCTGTCGGGCGTCGTCGAAGGACTACAGCTGCCCGATCACCCCGACTACCCCGAACTGCGGTTCACCCCCGCGGCGTTGCGGGCGGAACTGCTCGGACGCGGGTGGTTCACACCGACCGACCCGGAGCCCACCGCGCTGTGGGTCGACGGCCTGCTCCACACCGCGGACCTCGACCGGATCGAAGCCCTCGCCGCGGACGGGAACACCGTTGTGGTCCTCGCTCCGGCCGGTGGGGCGGATCCCGCCGACGCTCGCCACCACCTGCGGGTACGGTGCCTGCGGGCGGCGCTCGCCACACTGATCGACGTTCGGGCCATGCTCGTCCTGGTGCCCGTGCGGGCGATGCCTCGGCTGACCGAGGCGGTCGCCCTCGGCCCCGACAACACGGTCCGGGTCGGACCCACCACCGGTGACCAGGTAAGCGACAATCAGATAAGTGACAATCAGGTAACGAATCACCAGCCCGCCGGCCACCGGGAGGCCGACGATCGGGAGACCGAGCCTGCCCTGGCCGCGGAAATCATCCACCGGACGCAGGTCGCGGTCGCCTACGGGCTCGGTTCGGTCATCGTCGGACCGGCGCCGAGCGCACCGGGGGCAAGCGCGCTGGGACTACTCCTCGACCGCGGAACACGGCTACCGCCGGTGCTCACACCGCCCGCGGTCGCCGCCGAGCTGGTCCGCGCACAGCCACCGCGGGCCGAGCGGGGACTTACCGTGATGTTCACCGGTCTGTCCGGATCGGGCAAGTCGACCGTGGCCGGGCTGCTCGTCTGCCGACTGTTGGAACGCGGTGACCGACGGGTGACGCTGCTCGACGGCGATGTCGTCCGACTGCACCTGTCCAGGGGACTCGGCTTCTCCCGCGAGGACCGGAACACCAACGTCGCGCGGATCGGCTTCGTCGCCGCGGCCGTCACGGCCGCCGGCGGCACCGCGGTATGCGCGCCGATCGCCCCCTACGACACGGTCCGCCGCCAGGTCAGGACGATGGTCGAGGACAGCGGAGGCGGGTTCGTCCTGGTCCATGTGGCCACCCCGCTGGAGATCTGCGAGGCCCGCGACCGCAAGGGTCTGTACGCAAAAGCCCGCGCCGGCATCATCCCGACCTTTACCGGCGTATCCGACCCGTACGAGGAACCCGCGGACGCCGAGATCGTCATCGACACCACGCAGACATCCTCCCAGGACGCCGTGCAGACCATCCTCGATCACCTCCACGCCCACGGTTGGCTCATGCCCTGACAGCGCGGCTCGCCACCGGGTTTTTTCGCCGCGGGCGTGCGGGCGGACGCCATCCGGGTAGGCCTCGGGTGACCAAAGCGCCTCCCGATACACCGTGCGGGGGCACCCGGGGTGACCAGACGTGGACGAACGCCGCCACGGCGGTCGTCGGAGGAACAACCCATGGCCAAAGCTGTCGGAATCGACCTCGGAACGACCAACTCCGTGATCGCGGCATGGGAGGGCGGTGAGCCCACCGTCGTCCCGAATGCCGAGGGCTCGCGCACGACCCCGTCCGTGGTCGCCTTCACCGAACCCGGTGAACGTCTGGTCGGCCAGCTGGCGCGACGGCAGGCGATCCTGAACCCCAAGGGCACGATCTACTCGGCCAAGCGTTTCATCGGCCGGCGCTACGACGAGGTGGCAAGCGAGGCCAAGGCGGTCACGTTCGACGTCGTGCCCGGCCCTGACGAGCTCGCCCGCTTCCAGGTCCGGGGGAAACTGTCCGCCCCCGAAGAGATCAGCGCGATGATATTGCGCAAGCTCGCTGACGACGCCGGGAAGTTCCTGGGCGAGAAGGTCACCGAAGCGGTCGTCACCGTCCCGGCCTACTTCAACGACGCCCAACGCACCGCGACCCGGGACGCCGGAAAGATCGCAGGACTCGGCGTGCTGAGAATCATCAACGAGCCGACCGCGGCGGCGCTGGCCTATGGGCTGGACAAACGTCAGCACGAGAGCGTGATGGTGTTCGACCTCGGCGGCGGGACCTTCGACGTGAGCATCCTCGATGTCGGAGACGGTGTGGTCGAGGTGCGTTCGACCGCCGGGGACACCCATCTGGGCGGCGACGACTTCGACCGCAGGCTGGTCGACCACCTTGCGGACGACTTCCGACGCGAGCAGGGCATCGACCTGCGCGACGACCCGCAGGCGCTGCAACGGCTGTTCGAGGCCGCGGAAAAGGCGAAGGTGGAGCTCAGCTCGGTGACCCAGACGCAGATCAACCTTCCGTTCGTCACCGCGGACGCCGCCGGCCCGCGGCACCTGACCGCCACGATCATGCGGTCGACCTTCGAGCAGATCACCGCGGACCTCCTCGAGCGGTGTCTCGGGCCGGTCCGCCAGGCCATGGATGACGCGAAGGTGACCGGTGACGACCTCGACGAGGTCATCCTGGTCGGCGGCGCGACCCGGATGCCGGCCGTGCAGTCCCTTGTACGCAGGCTGACCGGCGGCAAGGAACCGAACATGAGCGTCAACCCGGACGAGGTCGTGGCCCTGGGCGCCGCGATCCAGGCCGGGGTGCTCAAGGGCGAGGTCACCGATGTGCTGCTGCTCGACGTGACGCCGCTGTCGTTGGGGGTCGAGACCCGTGGCGGCGTCCTGACGAAGATCGTCGATCGGAACACGACGATCCCGGCGCGTCGCGCGGAGGTCTTCTCGACCGCGGAGGACAATCAGTCCGCGGTCGACGTCGTCGTGCTCCAGGGCGAGCGGGAACGCGCGGCCGACAACCGGGTGCTCGGCCGTTTCCAGCTGCACAACATCCGGCCGGCGCCACGGGGCGAACCGCAGGTCGAGGTCACCTTGGATGTCGACGCCAACGGCATCCTCAACGTCACCGCCCGCGACAAGGACACCGGTGCCCAGCAGGGCATCACCATCACCGAGAGCTCCAATCTGGACCGCGGCGAGATCGATCGGATGATGGCCGAGGCCGATCGCAACCGCGCGCAGGACCAGGCGCTGCGCCAAGCGGTGGACGCCCGCAACGAGCTCGACGCCGTCGCCTACCAGGTCGAACGCCGGCTGGGAGAGCTCGGGGACGCAGCCGCCGAACACGAGCGGGCACGGGCGGAGATGCTGGTCGGCCAGGCGCGTGAAGCCGTCCGGCAGGGCGCACCGCCCGACCGGGTCCGGCCGCTTACATCCGAACTTCAGCAGGTCTATCACGGCCTGATGGCCGCCGGGACCCGACCCGACGGGCAGGCGGGCGCCACCGGCGGCTCGGCTGGTGGTCCAGCAGGCGGCGAGGACGTCATCGACGCGGACTTCGACCGAAGCGAGCCTGAGCGCTCATGACCTCCACCGACCCGCCTGCGCACACCTGCGACAGCCCGGGTGACCATCCGGCGCCGGACGATGACCGGCCTGCGCTGGACGACAACCGGTCGGCGTTGGACGACCGGGAGGACCATCTGCTCCGGGCACTGGCCGATCTGGACAACATGCGCAAGCGGTATGCAGGCGAGCTGCGTCGGGAGCGGGCGGCCGAACGCAGCACCGCGACGGCCGCCTGGCTGCCGGTGCTCGACAACCTCGAACGCGCGCTGGCCCACGCCGACGCCGACCCGAGCGTGATCGTGGCGGGGGTGCGGGCCGTGCGCGATCAGGCCGTGGAGGTACTGGACCGGCTCGGTTACCCACGCCGCGACGAGGTGGGGGTGCCCTTCGACCCGGCCCGGCACGAGGTGGTGGCCGTCGTCGAGAACACCGGCGCGCCGCCGGGAACGGTCCTGGATGTGGTGCGTCCCGGCTACGGCGATGCCGAGCGGCAGCTGCGGCCGGAGGCCGTCGCCGTCAGTAGACGGCAGGATGGCGTCGCCGTCAGTGGACGGCAGCAGGACTGACAGCCATGGCACGCGACTACTACGAGGTGCTCGGCGTGCCACGCGGTGCAGGCGCCGAGGAACTCCAACAGGCCTATCGCAAGCTCGCGCGCACCTACCATCCCGACGTGAACGCCGATCCGGCCGCCGAGGAGCGGTTCAAGGAGGTCAACGAGGCCTACAGCGTGTTGTCCGACCCGGGTACCCGGGCACGCTACGACCGCTTCGGGCCGGACTTCCGCCAGATCCCGGCGGACTTTGACGAGCGGGCAGCCGCGGCGGGCTTCGGCCGAGGCGCACAGGGCCGAGGCGCACAGGGCCGAGGCGCGCGAGCCGGCGCCGACCGCGGGCGGACCCGACGCGGTGGTGGGACAGCCGCCGGGCAGGGCTTCGACGGCGGTGGGGGTTTCAGTGGTGACGGGGACTTAGGCGGGGGCTTCGGGGGCGACGTCGACGGGTTCGGGATCGACTTCGAGGATCTCGTCGGTGACCTGTTCGGCGCCCGCGGCGCGGCCGGCCCCATCCCCGGAGCCGATCAGGAGGCTGAACTGGAACTGACCGTGGAGGAGGCGTTCCACGGTGGCCGGCGGCGCGTCACCCTTGCCGGGCCGGACGGACCGCGCAGCTATCAGGTCACGATTCCCCCCGGTGTGGTCGACGGACAGCGAATCCGGCTTGCCGGACAGGGCGGGCAGGGCAGCGGGGGCGGCCGGGCCGGCGACCTGTACCTGGCGGTGCGGATCGCGCCGCATCCCCGCTACCGGCTCTCCGGCCGGGACATCCACGTCGAGTTGCCGGTGACGCCGTGGGAGGCCGCGCTCGGTGCGAGCGTCGCGGTCACGACCCCACGTGGCGAGGCGAAGGTCCGGGTCGTGGCGGGTTCGTCCTGCGGGCGCCGGCTGCGCCTGCGCGGCGAGGGGATGCCCAACCCCAACGGGGGCACCGGCGACCTGTACGCCGAGGTCCGGGTGATGGTCCCCCCGACCCTCACCCCTGCTGAACGCCAGCTGTTCGAGCAACTCGCCGCGGAGTCGACCTTCACCCCGAGGACGTGACCATGAACGCCCACCCGCGGCCGGAGCGCCGGCCGGCAGCGTCCGAAACCGTTCGGGTGGGCTACCCGCTCGCCCGGCGCTACCAGCCCCGTCCGGACCAGCCCGGTCCGCGCTGGTCCGGCTCCCAGCGACTGACCGTGGACGCTGTCGCGCGGCGAGCCGGCCTGCACCCGGACCTGGTCCGCCGGTTCGTCGCGCTGAGCCTGCTGGACGCGACGCGTGACGCCCGCGGGCAGCTGTGGTTCACCACGGACGCGCTGGTCACGCTCGGTCGCATCCAACGGCTGCGGGCCGGGCTTTCGCTGAACTACGCGGCCGTCGGCCTCGTGCTGGACCTGCTCGACCGGGTCGAGACGCTCGAGCGCGAACTGCGCGGCCATCCGCCGACGTCCCGTCCGGGTTGACCAGGTACCAGACGCGTCCGCCGCCGGGGGCCGGTGGTTCCTATGGTCGCGGGTCGGTTTGCGCCACGAAACCAGCCAGAATGCGGTTCACCGCCTCGGGGTTGGCGAGCATGATCAAGTGCCCGCAGCCGCGGACCTCGGCCGTCTCCAGCTGCGGGCACAGTTCACGCAGCCGCTCGGTGTCGGCGGGGAAGCTGCCGGCTATGTACAGCAGCGGGCAGGTGATCTTGGACAGGGCGTCCTCGGACGGGTACGCGATGAAGTGCCGCCAGGTCGAGACCAGCACGTGCCGGGGGGTGGCGGTGACCTCGGCGATCGTCTGCTCCCGCACCTCGTCGGAGGTACCCGGCGCGAACACCAACTCATCGGCGAAGCCGCGGATCGCCGCCAGCCAGTGCTCGGACTCAAGCCCGGAAAGAAACTGTCGGGCAGCCTCGTCGAATCCCGGGCCGGCGAGAGTCGGGCCGTCAAGAATGCACAACCCACGGACGAACTCGGGGTAGCGGTTGGCGAAGTCGAAGGCGATCCGGTCGAAGCTGTGCTGGACGACGATCGCACGGTCGAGTCCCAGTTCGCGGCATACGGCGGCCAGATCGTCGGCCGCGCCTTCGATGGTGTAGTCCTGTTCGGGTTTGTCGGACTCACCGTGGCCGCGCCGGTCGAGCGCTACCACTCGGTGGCTGGTGGCGAAGTGCGCTACCTGCGGCGCGAAGTTGGTCCGGTTCCCGCCCCAGCCGTGGACGAACAGAATCGGCGGCGCACCAGCCCCGCTGTCGTCGTAGGCGATACCGACTCCGTCGATCTCCATGGTTGCCATCGGTCTCCCTTTCGTCTTTCGAAGGTGTCTTTCGAAACACCGTCGGGATGACCTTAGGGCGGCGTGCGTTTATCAAGCGTCGACAATTGTCGCCATCTTCGGTTCTAACCGCTGCGGCCGGCGGCTACCGAGAACTATGTAGTCCGGTTGGCTGGTTCGGCGCTCAGGCCGTGTGCGATGGCGAACGCGGTGGCCTCGGCCCGGTTTCGGGCGCCGATCTTCGTGTAGATGTTCGCGACGTGGCGGTTGACCGTCAGCAGCGACAGGACGAGATCGGCCGCGATCTCCTTGCTCGTCCGTCCGGCCGCGAGCAGTCCGAGTACCTCGACCTCGCGCGGGGTCAGCCCGGCGGGGCGGGGCCGGGTCGAGGTGTCCTCGCCCCGGCCGGTACGGCGGCCGGCGCCAGCCCGTGCCTGGTGGTCCGCCGAGCGTGCCCATGCGGCCCAGCCGGGCATGGCGCGCCGGTCCAGCGCGCGTAGGGCCGTGTCGAGGGCCATCGGGTCGGCCCGGACGATCGCGTCGTCGACGTCGACGAGTGCGCGGACGGCGTGGCCGCCACCGGCGGTCGTGGCATGCCGTGCCACCGCAAACTGCTCGGCCGCGCCGATCCGGTCGCCCAGCAGCGCGGCGACGCGGCCAGCGCCATGTTCGGTGGATCCCATCGGGCCGGGCGGACCACCGCTGGTCCGGTGCCGGTCCAGAGCGGGGGCCAGCCAGCCGGCCGCTTCAGGGTCGCCCAGTTCCCAGGCCGTGGCAATGCCGAACCAGAGCATCCCCGCGACGGAATGATCATGCGGGGACATCCGGGCGAGCAGCCCGGCGACGTCGCGCAGCCGCGCCCGGGCTGTGTCACGCTCACCGGCGAATGCATGGCAGAGCGCCGCCAACGCGACGAACGCGTTCGCGAAGGGCGCCTTGGCGGCCAACGGGCCTCGCAGCCAGTCCCCCAGCCGCGCTCCCAGGCCGGACCAATCGGCGTCGCGGGCGACGTATCCCAGAATCACCGCGTGGGACACGGTACCGAGCAGATGGCGCCGGTGGCCGGACCACAGTCCCTCGACCAGTCCGAATGCCCGCTCCAGATGACCGTGCGCGGCGGCGACGTCGCCTGCGAGAGCGGTGCACAGGGCAAGCTGCGAGCACGCCTCGCTCCTGGCGACCACCGACCCGACCCGTTCACCGACTGCCAGCAGTTCCCGGTAGCAGTCGGTGGCGACGGTGATCCGGCCGTGGCGGAAGGTGAAATCCCGGCCGACCAGGTCGAGACCGCGCATGACCGCCCGCGGACTCGACCAGCTGTGAACCCGCGCCAGCAGTGCCTGTGTCTGTTCGACGGTTCTCGGCTGGAACGGTTCGATCGAACGGGCCTGGTCGTCCTCGCCGCCATGGGCGCGCAGGAGTGCGACGGCGTCGGCCGGGTACTCTCGCCATCGCCCGACCCGGACCCACGCCGTCTCACCGGACTCGACGGTGTCAACCGGGTCCACGGCGACCGCAAGCCGGGCCCACGTCAGGTTACGGTCGTCTCCGACCAGCCGAAGACCGTCGCCTACCAGCGGCTCCCAGGCCGAAGCGGGTGCACCTTCCCGTAGCGCGTCGACCACGTGGACGACGAGTTCGGCGCCTTGCACCGCGTCGAGCAGGGTGAGCGCGCGACGGGTGGTCTCGGGTGCCCTGGTGCCGTCGAGGGCTTCGGCCTGCGCGACCGCCAGCCGCCGAAGAACCTCCGCCCGTTCGTTGCCGGCTCCGGCCGGCAACAGGTCCAGGGCGTTGCCAAGCAGCCGGACGGCTTGGCCGTGAGCGTGGTCGCGGCTGGCGGACGCGGCGGCGTGCAGACAGTGGACGACGCCGCGTTCGGCTCCCGGCAACGCCCGGGACCGCAGGTACTGCTCCGCGACGGCAGCGTGATCGGTGGGCTGTTCGCCTTCGAGGACGTCGGCGGCACGGCGGTGCAGGCGGGCAGCCCGATCGGGATTGATCGAGTCAGCCAGCGCGTCGCGGACGATCGCGTGCGCGAACGCGTAGGGGGCGCCGACGTTCGCCGTCCGTCGCAGGAAACCTGTCGCCAATGCCTGGTCCACCGCGTCGAGTGCTGCCGCCTCGGACAGTTCCGCCACCGCACCCACCGTGGCCAGGCGCAGGTCGCCGGAAAACACCGCGGCGGCCTGCAGGAACGATCGCGTCGCCGGTGCCAGGCCTCCGACGCGTGCCCGCACCGCCTGGCGGACGGTGGCCGGAATGCCCAGCGTGGACACGCTCGTGTCGCTGAGCCACCGTCCGTCGCGTCGGACGAGTTTGCCGTCCTCGACCAGCCCTCGGGCGACTTCGCGGACGTAGAACGGATTTCCCGCCGTGTGCTCGTGCACCGCGCGGACGACCGCCGGCGGCACCTCGTCCGTCCCGGCTGGCTCGTCGCCACCGGTGCTCCTGGCGCCGGTACCCCTGGCGCCGGTCTCGCCGAAGGTCCGGGCCAGGTAGCGCCCCACGCCGGTCGGGTCGAGTCCGCGCAGCCGCAGGTCGAGATAGCCGTGGATGCGGACGAGGGATCCGAGCAGGGCAACGAGCGCAGTGTCGCCGGCAATGCCGGCAATACCGCTAATGCCCGACACAGCCGGGTCGGGGTCCCGATACGTGCCGATCAGTACGATGCCGGCGGCCACCGCGCGTGCTGCGACGTAGCCATAGAGCTCGAGACTGTCCGCCGTCGCCCAGTGCAGGTCGTCTATCACCACGACGGTCCCCGTACCACCCCCGGCGCTGGCAAGGGTGTCGTGGGCTGACGCGAACACCCGCAACCGTGCCTCGCGTGGGTTCAGCTGACCCGTGCCGATGTCAATGCCTCCGAGCTGTGCCATTGCGTCCACCCACGGGCCGTACGACGGTTGGGCCTGACCCTGGAAGCACGCACCCCACAGCACCCGGGCACCAGTGCTGGCCACCATCTCGGCGAAGGCACGACAGAGGGCTGTCTTGCCGACACCTGGCTCGCCGGAGATCGACACGACGCTGCCCTGACCGGACCGCGCCCGTTCGAGAGCGTCCTGCAGCAACGCCAGCTCCGACCCGCGCCCGACGAGACCCCCCACGCGAACGCATGCTACGCGCGAAGCCACAGATGTGATCAATCAAACGCGGTGCGCTGCGCGCGGACCAGTTCGGGCAGGCCACCGCTACTGACCGACTCCGAACTCGTCCACCGTGCCGCCACTACCAGCGACGAGCAGCTCGTCCGGGCCGCACCACCAGGCGCGCGGTTGAGCAGCCATGTTACTACTATGCGTCTCCTGAGTGGTCAGCGCTGGACGTCGTTCGGGGGGCGTGATGACTGGTGTGCCGGCTCCGGCCACTGGCGTGCGGGTGTTCATCTCCTATGCGCACGACTCACCGGACCACGCCGAGGCGGTGCGCTCCCTGTGGCTGCTGCTACGCCGCTGCGGCGTGGACGCGAAGCTGGATGTGGTGGCGGCCCAGCAGCCCCAGGACTGGACGCTGTGGATGCTGGAGCAGCTGCGCGAGGCGGCGTTCACTCTGGTGATCGCCTCGCCCGAATACCGGCTGCGGGTGGAGGGACGCGAGACACCGTCACGAGGGCGGGGCGCGCAGTTCGAGGGTTCCCTGATCCGCGACGAGTTCTACCGGGATCAGGTGGCGGGCCGGGCGACGTTCCTGCCGGTGCTGTTACCAGGTCGGACGGTCGATGAGATCCCCGCCTTTCTGAGCCCGTCGGCGGGGACGCACTACCCGATCCTGGAATTCACCCCGGCCGGCGTCGAGTCGCTGCTGCGGGTGCTGACCGCGCAACCGGCGGAGGTCGAGCCGCCCGTCGGCACGGTGCCGATGCTGCCCGCCCGCCCGGTTGACGTCGGGGTGGCCGGTCGGCAGCCGGCCGATCCGGTGCACAAGCCCGGCGCCGAGTCCGGCCTCGGGCCAACGGTGTTGATCAACTATGCGCGGTCCGATGAACCGTGGGCGGCCTGGATCGCCTGGCAACTGGCGGCCGCGGGGTACCGGCCCCGGTCGACGACATGGCATGCGGCGCCGGGCGAGAACACCGCTGACCGGATCGACCCGGAACTGGGCGACGCAGCCTTCGTACTGCTGGTCCTCTCCCCGAACTACCTGAACGCGCAGTGGAAGACAGCCGAATGGCAGGCTGCGCTCACCACGGCGCTCCAACGCGGTCGTCCGCTGCTCGTGCCGGTCCGGGTGGTCGCGTGTGAGGCGCCGTCACTCCTGCGCGGGGTCAGCCGCATCAGTCTGGTCGAACTACCCGAAACGCAGGCGCGGCGCGTCCTGCTCGACGGCGTCTCCGCCGCTGCCGGCCGTTCGGCGCAACCGGCGGTGCCGCCGTCCTATCCCGGGCTGGACGATGCCGGCGGCGGCGAACGTCCGACCTATCCCGGGCTGGACGTGCATACGATCACGGCGCTGGTCGGGCAGCGTGTGGAGGATGCCTGTCGCATGCGTTTTCGGGATGCAAAAGTCACCCGAGCGAGCGCCGGCAACGGACTCGTGTACTTCGATGTGGACGGCCTTTTCGATGTGGACGGCCATCACGACGTTGAGCGGCTGCGCTGGCCGGTGGGGATCAGTCCGGACGGGCTCAACCAGGAGACCGTGACCCTCTTCTACGATCAGGTCGTCCATCCTCGCTACGAGGCCCTCGTCGGCGACTCGGTCGAGTCCTACCTGGTGTACGGAGGTGAACTCGCCGAATACGGACTCGTCACGCGGGCGAGAAAGAAGTTGATCCGGGTACGCAGCCTGGCCGAATTCGAAGGCCGGTGGGACCCTCGGCGCTACCTCCGCCGCCAGACCAGCCGGCTGATCACCGACTCGACCTATCCCGCCGAGCTGTACGTCCGGCAACGATTCGTGCTCCCCGACGGCCATCCTGACGCCTCGTCCCAGGGGGACGACGCGCTCGCTGCGATCATCGACTGGCTGGACGTCGAGGAAGCCCGGTTCCTTCTAGTACTCGGGGAATTCGGGCACGGCAAGACGTTCCTGCTGCACGAACTGGCTCGCCGGTTGCCGTCCGAGTACCCCGCCATGGTGCCGATGCTGGTCGAACTGCGCGCGCTGGAAAAGCGGCACAGGCTGTCCGACCTACTCGCCCTGCACCTGGCCAAACATGACGAATACGGCGTCGACGTTCGGACGGTCCAACGGATGCTGGCGCAGGGCCGGATCGTCATGCTGTTCGACGGGTTCGACGAACTCGCGCTCGGGGTAACCTACGACCGGGCTGCCGACTACCTACGCATGATCATGTCGGCGATCACGGGCCGGGCAAAAGTCGTCCTGACCAGCCGTACCCAGCACTTCGCCAACGACGACCAGTGGCGGACCGAGCTCGGCGAACTCGTGCGCCGCCACCCTGGCAGCCGGGCGATCCGCCTGGACGATTTCAACGAGACGCAGATCCGGGAGTTTCTCGGGCAGCTGTTCGCCCGCCGAGTCACCACCGGGGCCGTTGACGAGCGGGAATGTCAGGCCGAGGCGCAACGGCAGGCGGATGCCCGCTTTGAGCTGATCCGCTCCGTCCACGATCTGTTGGGCCTGTCCGCGAACCCGCGGATGCTGTCGTTCATCGCCGAACTGCCGCAGGCGGACCTGCTCGCAGCGCGCTCCGCCGACGGCACGATCAGCCCCGCGGATCTTTACACCACGCTCATCGACCGGTGGCTGCACAACGAGGTGACACGGCGCCAACCGGCCCCTGGCGCCCAGACCCTCATCGCCGGTCAGCTTCGGCAGGCGGTCGACGAGCTGGCCGTCATGCTGTGGGACCGCGGCGAAGAGGCTACCGACCTGGCAGGCCTGTCGGACACGGTATGCACCGCTCTGACCGACCTGGGCACAACGAAGATCGATCAGGAGCAGGCAACCTTCATCGTCGGCTCCGGGAGTCTGTTGGTACGGCGACAGGACAATCGGTTCTCCTTCGTCCACCCTTCGATCATGGAGTTCCTGACCGCCGCGGCGACCGCCGCCGCGTTCGGCGACGGTCATGGCATGCCCGCGCCACTGACCCGCCGGAACATGTCCCAGCTGATGGTCGAGTTCCTGTGTGGACTGGCGGATCACCAGACGCTCCGATCCTGGGTCCGCCGAACCCTGACCGACCCCGACGGCGACGTCGGCGCGTCACCGGTGAACGCCCTGCGGGTCGCCCGCACCTTGAACATGCTTATCGACCGCGCCCAGTTGGCCGGGCAGGACCTCCGGGGCCAGGTTCTCTCCGGCCGCAACCTGCGGTTCGCCGACCTCACCGGCGCCGTGCTACGCGGCGTCCGGCTGGCCGACGCCGACCTCACCCGCGCTGATCTCACAAACGCCGACCTCACCGGCGCCCGGCTGGCCGATGCAGACCTCACCCGCGCTGATCTCACAAACGCCGACCTCACCGGCGCCCGGCTGTTCCGGCCGAACCTGACCGACGCACAGCTCACGGGTAGCCGCTGGCATGGCGCCGCACTGCTGCGCCCCGTGTTCGACGCCACCACCGCCGCCGCGCCCGAACTGGCCGCCGCCGCGGTCCTCGGACGCGATCGGGTCGAGGCCATGCTGCTGCCACCACCCGGGGACCTGCGATGCCTCGCCTACACCCCCGAGGGCTCCCTGCTCGCCGCAGGCTGGGGACAGCAGGTCCTGCTGATCGAATCCGACGGCCTGCACCCGTTGCGTGTACTCACCGGCCACACCGGCCTGGTCCGCTCAGTGGCGTTCTCGCCGGACAGCACCACTCTT